>JAUVAN010000113.1 GCA_030591725.1 Deltaproteobacteria bacterium | reverse complement strand
TCGAGATCTCGACCACCGAGAAGGAATGCCGGGGCGATATGCAACTGCTCTGCGAGGACCGGTCGGTGGAGATGCTGTACGCGTTCGAGAACGGCACCGCCTCCTTCGATCAGGCGACGGCCCAGGCCTGTCTCGAGGTGCTGCTGGCGCCGAAGGACATCTGCGTGGAGTTGCAGCTCGACCCGGTCTGGATCGAGCTATGCTCCGACATCTGGGTGATCGGCAACCAGGGTGTGGGGGACGCCTGCTTCTGGGACTTCGAGTGCGCCGAGAATCAGTACTGTGCTCCGAACCAGGCGTGCCGCAAGCTGCCCGGCGCGGGTGACGAGTGCGACTTCCAGGCTCCGGGTAATCCCTGCGCCGAAGGCCTGTACTGTGACGGGGACGACATCTGCGTGGCGCTCGGCGGCAAGACCGATGACTGCTCGCCCACCGAGCCCTGCCTGGAGGATCTCTACTGCGACTGGGATGCCGGCGAGGGTACCTGCCGCGTCAAGGAGGGTGCCGGCGAGGAGTGCGCCAACAACTGGATGTGCGCCTCCAACGACTGCGCGCCGGGCATCTGCGGCGGAGACGGTTCGTTCTGCGTGGACAACGGCGACTGCCAGGGCTACTGTGACGGCACCAACGACAACTGCGACGACGAGACCGACTGCGACGGGGCTTGCGACATCTCCGGCGATCAGTGCGACGACGACGGCGATTGCGACGTCGAGCCCGACGACTTCTGCGTCCACGACCCGTGCCTGGGCAACATCTGCGAGGAGCGCTACTGCGTCGACACGCCGGACGAAGTCGACTACTGCATCCTCGGCCTCGGCATCCTCGGGATGATCTAGTAGAGGCGGGTCCCCGCACTATCAGGAGACGACGAATGAAACCAACAAAGAAGCTAATGCTGGCAGGTGCGTTAATAGCACTGTTCATTTCCGGGAATGTCGCTGCCAATGACGGAACTCCCCCATGGATTCACGAGCTTGTTCAGAACAACACAAACGTGAATATCAAGCTGGGAATTGTCGGCAACGGCGAACCGGGTATCGAAGCTGCCTATCGCATCGAGCGGGATGGCTCCGAAGGTGAAGTAGCCATAATTGACGACAAGACATTTGAAGAGGTGGACGCGTTTAATACCGTAGATCGCTGCCGAAATGGATGGGATCACACAGATCAATGTGCCAGTGATCCGGACGGTTGTCTCGACTGTGACGGCGATACGGTACTTGAATGCGACACCATGGATGACGGCTGGTGCGAGACAGTGTTCTATTTTGAGGTAGTTGACTGGTGTGTCCCCGCAGGCTCAACTGCCTACTCGTTTTTCAAAATGGGCAATGACTATACCGAGGACGACGAAACGATATACGTTGAGGAATGGACCGAAGACTGCGAACTGCCGGCAGCCGATGCTGACACCGATACAGATGGCGACACGGATTCGGATTCCGACGGATGCAGTATTGTAGGCGCCGGCCTCGGTGGACAGAACTGTCTCTGGGCCTCGTTGATGCTACTCGCAGGAATTGCTATTTTGACCACCATACGACGCAAATCCCGCAACTAGATCTTCGAACGGAGCCATGTAATTGGACCCCGAAGTCTTCGAAATAGTTTTTCCATACTGGATTCGCGCCTTCGGGTTTACCCTGGCAATAGAGATCCCCATTTTCGTGCTGGTGGGACGTTTCGGTTCTTTGAAGAAAAGCCGAATTCCCATCTGGCGACTTGCTCTCGCGGGCGCCGCAGGAAGCATCGTGACCCACCCCCTCTTGTGGTTTGTCTGGCCCCAACTTGTCTCAAACTACACGGTGTACATCGTGAGCGGCGAGTTGATCATCGCAGTAGTGGAATCGTTATCGTTCTGGTTGATCGCCCGTCCGATAAAGATGAAAACAGCAGTTGCGGCTTCGTTCATCGCCAACGCGGTCAGCTATGGTGGTGGATATCTTCTGAGCGACATCACCGGTTTATAAAAAGAGGATTCATTTTCGCGAAATGACCGAGCACCGCAAGATCATCGATGATCTCATCTCCTGCGCTCTTGGATCAGTGGATCCTGGCGAAGCGGTTCGCGACAATCTCTCGATCAGTGGTCACAGCCTTTTCGTCGAAGACAGGGAATACGATCTGCGCGAGATCAAGAGAATCAAGGTCGTCGGCGCGGGCAAGGCCGCGGGCCCCATGGCTTGCGCGGTCGGGGATGTCCTGTTGGGCAGGGTGGACGGCGGCCTGATTATAGTGAAGCACGGTCATGACAGCCCGGCCTCGGATCTCTCACCCATAGAGTTGATCTGTGCGGGCCACCCGATTCCGGAGGCGGGAGGCGTGCGGGCTACCGAGCGAATAATGACTCTGGCCGGGGATCTGGATCGAGAAGATCTTCTCGTGACCGTCATATCCGGCGGCTGTTCCGCGCTG
This sequence comes from Deltaproteobacteria bacterium, assembly GCA_030591725.1. Taxonomy (GTDB): domain Bacteria; phylum Myxococcota_A; class Polyangia; order JAAYKL01; family JAAYKL01; genus JAUVAN01. The sequence continues at coordinate 8,234 of JAUVAN010000113.1, read as the reverse complement.
CTTGTCTCTCCGGCGCCCGGCATATCCCTCGAAGATAAGCAGGTCGTCGTCCGCGCGCTGCTCGATTCCGGGGCGTCCATCCATCAGATCAATACGGTTCGCAAGCACCTCTCTTCGATAAAGGGAGGTCTGCTCGCGCAGCTGGCCTCCCCCGCACGAACCATCTCCCTGATCATCTCGGATGTGGTTGGCGACGCTCCGGACACAATCGGTTCCGGCCCGACCGCGCCGGACCCTACGACATTCACCGAAGCGATTCACGTGCTTGACGCCTTTGATCTTGCAAGCCGTGTTCCGCGCTCTGTTATGGAACGGCTCGAAAGGGGCGCTGCCGGAGATCATCGAGAGACGCCGACCGACGACGACCCGTGTTTCCGCAATGTACAGAATATCGTTATCAGATCAGGCCGGCACGCGGCGCAGGCGGCCGCGCAGGCGGCGTTCAAATGCGGTTTCAACGCCGTGATCGTGGAGCCCCCGATGCAGGGATCGGCCCGTGACGCAGGATCGATGATTGCTTCAATGGCAAGGGAAGTGGTCGAATCGGGGCGCCCGGAACGTCGTCCGGCGTGTCTCGTTTTTTTCGGAGAGACCACTGTCAACGTGACCGGCGACGGCCGGGGCGGGCGCAATCAGGAACTCGCCCTTGCTGCGGCCATCGATATCGACGGTGTACAAGGCGTTACGATAGCCACCCTGGCCACGGACGGACAGGACGGTCCGACGGATGCGGCGGGGGCAGTCGTCGACGCTCGAACGATTCAACACGCTCGCAAGCTGGGCATGGATCCCGGCCGATACCTGGCGAACAACGACTCGTACTCTTTCTTTGACGCGACGGGCGGCCTGATCCGCACCGGCAATACTCTTACCAATGTAGCAGACCTTGCCTTTGTGTTGATTGACTAAACCCCGATGAACAGGCGGTTTCCGAAGTTTCGTTCCATGCCCGCATTGAAGAGAATGCAAAGAGAATGCAAAAGAGTCACAGTCAGAATGCAAAAGAGTCACAGTCTTTAGGCCCCTCTGTTCGTAAACGGATTAAGGTGGTCCTTGGCCTTTTTAAATCGACATTTATTGGATGCGAATTTCTGGGTTTTCGGAGAGCAGGGGCCGGAAACGCTGCATTTACGGTCATTGGAGGGGAAAGATGGTTTTTCAGACGCAGCGGTCCATTTCGAGAGAGGTTCTCGCGAAAAAAGGGCATTCAGGTGAGCCGTCAGGCTCGTGAGGTCAACACAGTTGCATGAGCGGTGGCCTGAAGGAGCCCGCAGGGAACTCCACGTCTCTCGCTCCTTTCAACCACATTCCGGATGCGTACAAGAATGAGCCATCTTGGTCGTTTCGCCATGGGGGCCTCCTTTACCCCTGTAATCGGTCGTTTGCGCCGGCAGTTGCCGAAAATCGTCAGAAACGGGTGAAAAATGAGGTAAAATCAGAGGAAATAAAGACTGGGACTCTTGTGAACGGGACTCTTGTGAACCGGGACTCTTGTGAACCGGGAGAGTAAACACATGCAAAGGAAAATCTCCGTCGCTCTTGTGACATCGTCGCCAAACAACGCCGAGAGCCTGGCTCTGCAGTATGTGGCAACTTCTGTTGAGAAAGCCGGCCACACTGCCGGCGTGTCGACCTTCAGAGGAGTTTCCGAACTGGAAGGTGTGGCGCGCCGGATCGCAAAAGCAACCCCTGAATTGCTAGGCGTTTCAATTCAGTCGGGCATCGCCGCCATTGATAACCTGGCGTTTATCAATCGGGTGCGGGCGCTGGGCTACTCGGGTCACATCACCTGCGGTGGCACCTTTGCCACTCTGTGCAGGCGACGGCTCTTCGATCAGTGCCGACACATAGACAGCATCATTCGCCACGACGGGGAGATCCCAATTGCGTTTCTGGCAAACGCCATCGCGAACGATGAAGGGTTTGACTCGTTGCCGGGAGTCTCAACCATGTATGGCGACGGCCTGCCCGCGCCCGTCGGAATTCGAACTCATTTGGACGTCAGGCCGACACGGCAGTTCAGGAAACTCTACGCCGGCGTCCCGTCTGCGGAGATATCAGCTGTTCGGGGTTGTTTTGGCAACTGCAGTTACTGCGGACTGAAAGCTCTCAGACGTGAAGCCACTTTCGAGGCCAGACAGTGCGGCATGACTACCAGGGAGATATCATCTGTCGGCGTGGGCAGCATCAGGCGTAGAAAGATAAACTCCGTGGCAGATGAGATGGCTTATCTGTATCACGAAAAAAACGTGCGGTTCTTTCACCTGGTAGATGAAAACCATCTGCCCAGGGACTCGGTCGAGGCCACCAGGGTGCTGAACGATCTTAGCGACGCACTGGATGTCAGAGGGGTTCGCGATCGGGCGGTCAATCTCATGCTCCGGGCTGACGCAGCGACACAACCGGTCTGTGAGGCGCTGGATCGGCTGGGTCTTGTCCGCTGCCTGCTGGGAGTGGAATCCACTACCGAAGAAGGTCTGAAGAAGCTCGGGCGGGGCAACGGGACGTCGGTCAATAAAATGGCCATGAACAACCTCGAACAAAGAAACATAGCTTTTCACTTCAACGTTCTGCTGGTCACCCCGGACTCCACCATTGACTCCATTTGGCGCGAGGTGGATGGCCTGCGGGAAGTACGGGGGGGTCTGCTGGACCCGTTCGCCCTTGAAGTGTACGAGGGAACGACCGTCTTTGAGGGGCTTCGCAAAGCAGGCAGGCTGGAGGGCGGGCCCATGCTGTGGCACTATTGGCTACAGGAGCCTGCTGCAAAGAGGTTCGCGCATCTCTTCTACAGGATCAAACGAGACGTGTTCGCAAAGGTGAACATGACCGCGTACGGTTACGAAGTGCTCGGTGCCCTCGCGGTAGCCAAACGCCTCAAGCTCCTGAAGACCGACTCGGCACAGATTGATGCCCTGGCGTCAGCGTTGATAAAGAAGCACAACGACCTCTGGATCAGTATTCTGGAGTCGGCGCGAGCCCACGCAGTTTCAGAGTCAGACGATGAGACCATCCATGAGTTTCTCGAAGAGACCAGACTCTCCGCTGCCCGCCTGGTGCTCGATCTGAGACGCCTGGAAGCCATGCTTGAGAGGGGCTGCCGGAGACCTCTCAAGAGTGAGATATATTACCCGAGCGCCGCCGCCGCAGTGGCGATGGCACTTTCCATACTCTGCGGTTCTGCTTGCGTATCATGCAATCACGTTGGTTCCGGTACTGACGCTGGTCCGGACACTTCAGTTGATGACACTGATACGACGACAGACACGGACACCGACACGAATACGGACACCGAGACAGACACTTATACTTGTTCGGAGCAGGAAGCCCATGAGGAAGGCTGGGGAGCCGTCAACACCGCAATTGACGCAGGATGTGACAACATCTGTGATCAGGGCGAAATGTTTGAGTACAGGCTGATCCTCGATGAAGAAGGTCATATGATCGACATGGAACGTGAGGACGGCATTCCCATCGATCAGGAGCTGATCGACTGCTACATCGCGGCCCTGGAGGGGCAGACCTTTCCCTGCATGGCAGAGCGTGACCACTTCTGGCTGTGGTGCGGAGTTCTACTATCCTGAGCTGCGGAATTAGTGCGGTGCTGACTTCTCTGTATTAGACGCCGATGAACAGGCGGTTTCCGAAGTTTCGTTCCATGCCCGCATTGAAGATCTTGTTCGCAGAAGTCTCTATGTCGTACTCCACGCGCTTGAACTCGAAGACTCGGGATTCGGTGTCGAAGATGGTGTAGCTCGCCCGGTTGTCGTAATCGCGCGGCTGTCCCACCGAGCCTACCGAGATGATATACTTGCGCTCCGAGTCTATGACGAAGGTACGATCGGAGATTTCATCCACGGTTCTGTTGGTCAGCGCGAACACGCGGCACAGGTGCGAGTGTCCGATGAACGTGATCTGGTCGAGCTGATCAAAATAAGAGAGCAACCCGTAGGCTTGCTCCAGCGCGAAGATGTAGTCGAACTCCTTTTCGTCGACCGGAGATCCGTGACAGAGCCTGATTCCGTGTTCGGGGTAAACGCGCGAGTAGGGGAGGGAGCCGAGCCATTCCTTGTTCTCTTTGGTGAGCATCTCACTGTGGAGATCCAGGACCTTTCGGGCGGCATCGTAATAATACGAATAATCCATGAGCCCGGACACGGCGGCATCGTGATTCCCGAGCACTATCTCATCGGTGAGATTCCTCATGAGGTCCACGCACTCGTTTGGACTTGCGCCGTATCCCACCAGATCACCAGCGAAGAGCAGCCGATCGACCTTCTCGTCGGCGTACATTGACGCAACGACCTGCAAGGCCTCCAGGTTTCCATGAACATCACTGAAAATACCCAAGCGCATGTCAACCTTCCTGAAGAAGCGGGATCTATACTTGCAGCGCGTGCAGTTGTCCACTGTCGCATCGCCGTCGCGTCTTATCCACCGTCGATATCTTCATCATTATCGTCATCATCGGCCAGAGACATCATATCCACGAAGTCTACGTCTTCGGTGTTCCCAGAGTCGGAGGATTCCTTCAGGGCGCTCTTGCGCCCACTCCGGGGAGCGGCGGTGATCCTGTCGTCTTGCAGCCAATCGTCGTCGGATGGCCGATCCTGCTGCGTCGCATCGTACGACCCGGGTTCTACGGGCGGTATCGATGTAGATGATAACCGCTCAGGTTCGTCAAGATCCGCGAACGCTTCGTGTATCCTCGGAACAAGAGAAATCACGCTCGGCCGGGGGTCGGCTTCGTCATTGTCCTCGCCACCTTCGCCCAACCACATCTCCAGCGCGTTGACGCCGACGATGATCTGGAACTGCGCGAAGTAAACAGGGATCTCCCCCGGATCCCCGGAGGCGATCTTGCCGGCAATGTCAGCCCTGATCTCCAGGCAACGATGTGCGAGCAGCTCCGGCACGAAGACGGCCAGTCGTTTTCGCGAAGGGTTGTCAACGACAATCGGTTCCGCGAGTGGCCATACTGCGCCGCAGCTGGGGCATCGGACAAGCTGCGTCCCGCCCTCTACGAGTGCCTCCAGGTTCTTCGGTTCGTCGTCGATGTTTACCGCGACAAGATACTGAACCAGAAAGGCATGCCCCTTGGGACATGTGCACCATGCCTTTCGCCTCGTGATGGAGAGATCCATTCCCGCTTTTTATCACGTAGGCAAAACGAACACAAAACAGATGCGCGTCAATCCTTGACAGCCCCAATAAAGACCGATAACAACGCGATCACCTCGCGGGAGTAACTCAGTGGTAGAGTGCAACCTTGCCAAGGTTGACGTCGCGAGTTCAAATCTCGTCTCCCGCTTCAAAAGCCTCGGATACACCGTCCGGGGTTTTTTTTATGGCCGGCAACGTCAGGATTGTTCTTTTTTTCTTGCAGGTTTGCCCAAAAGAAGCTGGTTGGTCATGGAGCGGGACTCGCCCGCGCAGGTGACCCGTATGGCCGCCTTGTCATGGACCGGGCAGACATACTCGCAAGCCCCACAGCCGTTGCATTGCGATGGATCCAGGTATGGCACCTTGAGCTTCACCCGCCGACCGAGAACCTCCACCTCTTCCTCCTTCATCCAGATGGCCTTGGGCGAAGTGGGGCAGAACTCCTCGCAGACGGTGCACGGGGTACCCATGGCCCAGGGGAGGCAGCGGCCGCGATCGAAGAAGGCTGTGCCGATGCTCACCATCCGGGCGCCATTCTTGCCGATCTTCTGATCTTCGGTCACACGGCGGATCGCGCCGGTCGGGCAGACCTGGCTGCAAAGTGTGCATGTGGGCTCGCAGTATCCGGTTGCGGGCACGAGGACGGGAGTCCACAGGCCCTCGATCCCGGCCTCGTCGAGGGCTGGATGCAACGCGTTGTTCGGACAGATCTTCATGCACTGGCCACACCGAATACAGCGCTCGATAAACGCCTTCTCGTCGACAGCGCCCGGGGGTCTGATGCGCGCCGGATCGGGCCGGCCCTCGACGGAACCGAGCGCCCCCGTTCGCATCGCCGGAATCGCCACGGCGCCGATCACCGCTCCTGCGATCACCGTTCTTCTCTTGAGATCGGGAAGAGACTGCTCGTCGCTTTTCTCGCCGGCAAGGCGAAAGGAGAGAGCCCCTTGATCACAGACCGTGACGCAGTTCATGCAGAGATCGCATTCGGCTCTAAGCCACCTGTCCCCTGGGCGAGGGGCTGCGGCGCCGGAACAATCGAGCTGGCATTTGCCGCACTGGTTGCAAAGGTCGTGGTCCTTGTGAAGCGCCAGCGCGCCGAAACGTCCCGAGACACCGAGCAACGCCCCCAGCGGACAAAGGGACCTGCACCAGAACCTGGGAATCCACCGATTGGCTGCCAGCACCACGATAAACAACACGGAAATCAACGCCCCGCTGCCGACCAGGAAACCGCGCTGGTACACGACAACTCCGTCAACCGCGTCGTAGGTTACATCCGAAATATGCTGCAGCGCCGGCACGTTGGACTCCGCGAAGAGGTTGATGGCGCCGCCGATGATCCAGTTGAGCCATGGAAGCAGGGTGAGTGAGACCCCCCGCGTGGCAAGGGAAATAGGATCGAACAGACCGCCGATCGCCGATCCGAAAAGGGCCGCCACCAGAACACCGGCCAGGATCACGTACTTGATTTTGTTGTACGGGCGCGGAGAATTTCTGTCGATACGAGCCTTTCCTTGCCTGGGTTGGCGAATCTGGCCGACCGCATGGTTCATCGTTCCCATGGGACAGATCCAGCCGCAAAATCCACGGCCGAGGAACGCGGCGCTTCCCAGCACCACGAGCCCGAAAATGAGCGCACCGGGTACAGTTCCGGTGGACAGGGCGACGATCAACCCGATGAGAGGATCGATATCCAGGAAGGCCTCCACAGGATAGGGCACTGACCCGGAGGTGGCCGCATCGATTCCCGCTCCGGTCAGAGCGGTGGTGGCGAGAATCAAGAACAGAAAAAGAAGAAGGAAAACGGATTGGGTCACCCGCCGGGCCCATCGGAGGCGAGACCAGGTACCGGAAGCCTTTTCTGTTGTGTTCCCCTTGCCCATCACGAAACCTCTTCCCGTGGGATCCTGCTCAGATCTGCGGTACCCAGGCCTCTCTCGTGAGCAAATGCGAGATATGGCAAATCAGTTGGTTTCAGTCCGATCAAACCACAGCCGTATGCATCCACCGCCACCTGATCCGTGGAGGCGATCACCTGATTCACCGACTTGACGTCTCCCAGATTTCCACCCTGCGGGCCGTTTCTCATGAGCACCCGCGTGGCGTCCATGACCGTGAGCGTGGGGCGTATGAAATCCGCCAGATCAGCGATTGAATCATCCAGCCTCTGATGCAATCTGTTTCGTCTGCCGCCGAGCACACCGTACAGGTTCTTCATGGCGCCGGTAAAACCGGACATCCCGTGATGTTTGGCCACAGGCACGTTTATGAAGCGATCGGCCCTGACAGCCGCTGTCAGCACGGGCATTCTGCCGAGAACCACCCCTCCGAGATCATGGGTTCTGAATCGATGCCCGGCTGGTAGCACCACGACAGCCCCGGCGTTCGAGGCCTCCTTCCAGATTCCCGAACGGGTAAAACACCTGCGCGACTCATTGCAACTATGATCGGTCACAATGACTGTTGCGGCGCCCGCATCGAGGCACAACTTCACCAGCGCGCTGATGACCAGGGGATTGGTGTTGGCCGCCTGGACAGGTGTCCGATCCCATCCGATGTTGGGTTTGATAACTACCGATTCTCCCGGCTGAACAAAACGCTCCATCCCCCCCAGGGCTCCGATGGCCGCTCGTGTCGCGCTGGAAGGATCACCGTTGGCGATCACCAGTTTTTCGCCGGAATCTCCCATGTGTGCACGAAAGTTGCGCACCTGAACCGTTTTTGGCTCGGAAAGTGGTTCGTCTCGCCCTTCGTCGCGCAGCAACATTCCCGTCGCCGTCGCGCCGGCGATCCCCACACATCCAGCGGCCACCCTATTGAGAAATCTCCTTCTATTCCAGGAGTCGTTCATCTTGAAGCAACCAGCTTACTTCTTCTTGGCCGGCGCCTTCTTCTTGGCCGGCGCCTTTTTCTTGACCGGGGCTTTTTTCTTGGCCGGGGCTTTCTTCTTGACCGGCGCCTTCTTCTTGACCGGCGCCTTCTTCTTGACCGGCGCCTTCTTCTTGACCGGCGCCTTCTTCTTGACCGGCGCCTTCTTCTTGACCGGCGCCTTCTTCTTGACCGGCGCC
>JAUVAN010000140.1 GCA_030591725.1 Deltaproteobacteria bacterium | reverse complement strand
GAAACGAGCTCCACCGGATGAGGCTCCTGATCCGAGTCTTCATTGTAGTGCAGCCTGGAGATAACCAGAAACGAGTCATCATGTTGGGAATAGAATCTGTACCCGGTTTGCGGGGAATGATTGTTTACGGGATCGAAAGGTTGCAGGACGATTTGAGGTTCCATCACTACTTCGCCGGTGTGAGTACTCTGTGCGAGGACGAGATGACCGCCACTTGAGACTGCCAAGGTTGTCAACACGTCGTTACATTCGAAGGTGTTTGTGCCTCCGTATCCTGAATAGACATAGCTCGTGTCATTGACCTGATCGCTCCAGGAGTAGTTCTGGCCGAGCACTAATTGAGGAGGATCTTCGGGGCAATACCGGTACACCTGGTACACGAGTTGCGAGATAGAATGGTCGTCAATCGGTCCGCAGTCGGCACATTTGATGTTGCCCGCTGTGACGCAACCCGCGCTGTCCTGCGGCCCGGTGGGGCTCATGGCGAGGTAGTTTTCATTCGGGTACAGGTTGAAGTAGGCCTGTGGTCCGTAGGTAAGTGACGCACCCATATCCCATTCACTCAGCACAACCTGACATCCAAACTCTTCGACTCCGTATGGGGCTGTATAACCGGTCGTTATCAGAAAGAAACCTTCTTCAGATGGAAAAGGCCTGGATGCCGGAGTATTCCCGTCAGGTAAAAGACAAGCTGGCGGTTTTTCCTGGAACGTGCCGAAACCGGCATCCCAGGGTTTATCCCAGGGGAAGACAAACAGCACAACAAAGTGAGGAAGGGTGGGAATATCTGTCTCACCATTCGACCACGATATTGCGATGTTCTCACCGTCGAATGAAAACGATGGATGTTGCCCACGGTGATACTTGTACTCTGATAACAGAAACGGTTCGGTCAGATCGAAATCATCTCCCGGAATCCACACCAACCCGGTATCGGTGTCAGTGTCTGTATCCGTTGCCGCAGCGTCCGACTCGTCCGCAGGGCGTTTCGCGGACGAACACCCTATAAGAATAATTATACAGCACAAACAACCCCGGAGAACGACGATGAGCTTGGATGTGGACAAAAACAAGGTCATGACTTCCTATGTACAGTTGATGAAAGTATTGCACGAAGGGGACCAATCGCAAAAGTCACCAGCAACATCAACTCCTCCATTACAGAGATCAGTGCCTCCTTCTCCATAAAGATCGTCTTCACCGTCCTCCCCGTACAGTTTATCACTTTGGGCGCCGCCCCATAAAATATCATCATTGGCCCCTCCCCACATGTCATCTTTTCCGTCGTTGCCCTCCATATAATCGTTGCCGTCTCCTCCCCATATATCGTCGTCGTCGTCGCCCCCGTAGAGATAATCTCCACCCGCGTTTCCTTCGATGGTGTCCGTCCCGCCCTCGCCATAGATATAATCTACGCCGTCATCTCCGTAGAGATAGTCGGTTCCGTAGCCACCGCGAATGATATCGTCACCATCGTTGCCTTCGATCGTATCGTTTTCGCTATCTCCGTATAGGTATTCATCCCTGTAGCTTCCGTAAATTGTGTCGTCGCCTTCGTTCCCGTGCACAAATATTCCTTCCTCGAACCAGTACGAAGGAAAGGCGGACGCATGTACGTCGTTCTCATAATCGCATAGAGACTCGGTGCCCGTGGTTTCCACCATCGTTATCTCCTCATCATGATAATTTCCATCAATCTCCAGGCAAGAGTCATCGTCGTAGTCCGCCCAACCCACAACTGCCCATTGTCCGCTCACCACCGCGCAGACAATGACCATGTCGATGTCCTCCGATGTGTTTTCTCCCACGATGAATGCGGTGTGGGTCGTGTTGGTGCATTCGATAGTCCCTCCAGAGGACGTGCATATTCCCCCGTACGCCGCCATCGCCGCCTGGCTCATCATCATTATCGCCATGCTCATTACAAGTGCTTTCAGTAGTCTCATTGTACTCCTCCATCGGCCCGCGCGCTTTTTTTTCGAGCGGACAGTTTTTAGGGCCGGTTCATCCGGCCGTGTTGTCGTTACCTCGGCCGAACGGGAGAAGTTGTATCTGTGTTTTGTTGTGGGGAAAGGGATCGGAGAAGAGGTGTGGGAAGGGCACGCCGTGAGTGAAAATTGCCGCTAGATGTATCGGGGGGGGGGCATAACCGAGGCATGTGTGTCAAACCAAAGCATCGTTGTGATCGGTACTTTGGATGCAATGCACTGTCAAGGCCGAATCATGATCCGATAAATCAACTACGCGTACTCGAACAAACCCTTCGCGATGGCCTTGTCCCCAGATCCTTCCACGGTGACGGTCACGGCGGCGGTCCCCGGCTCGTCGAGCTTCCACCCCTCCACGATGAGGGTGTCGCCGGGCATCACGACCTTCGCGAACCTCGCCTCGAAGGACTTGAAGCGCGCGGGATCGTCACCCGCCAGTTCCCTGAGCGCCACTCGACCCGCGATGCCGTAGAAGCACAATCCGTGCAGGATGGGCCTGTCGAAGCCCGCTGCGGTCGCGACCTCCGGATCCGAGTGGATGGGGTTGATGTCGCCGTTGAGCCTGTACAGGAGGGCCTGATTCTCCGTGGTGGGCACGCGCACCGCGAAGTCCGGATCCGCTCCGGCGGGCGGCCTGACGTTGAGCAATTTTGGCGGACGCTCTCCCCCGAATCCACCTTCGCCACGCAGGAGGAGTTGCCATGACGTCCGTGCGGTCGGCTCTCCATCCACCGCCGTCTCGGTCTCGATGACAATCATCGCGCCGATCTTCATATCCCAGATTCCGCGTATCTTCGCTGTTGTGCTCAGAGTTCCGCTCATTGGAAACGGCTTTATCAGTTCGGTTCGCTGTGCGCTGTGAAGAAGGGTCACCATGTTGCCGCCAGTGGCCTTCAGCAGCTCGAAGACCGGCTCGAACGCCGGGACGATTCCGTACGTGGGGAGCACCCTGTGGGGCGGATTCTCCAGCAGGTAGATCAGGTCGTCTGTGCCCGCGCCCAGACCGATGGCGTAGAGGGCGGTGTCGCGCCAGTTGTACTGCCCGGCAAGCGGGCCGAGTTCGCGACCTACGGTTAGAAGGTCGATTGTCATTTGCAATCCCTCACTTTTCACCCGTTGCCAGGCGTTGTTCATCGAAATCAGCGGCGTTTCGTCGCACCTGATCGAGGTTGTCCCCGAGGCGGATCTTCTCCTTGATCAACTCGTCACGATATGTCGCCAGACCCCACTCCTCGCCCGCGCGGGCCATCTGGAAACTGCCGCCTCGGGTGGTCTTGACCGTCGCCGTGGTTTCGGTCAGGGCGCTGATTTTCGTCACGGCTCCGAGCCCCCGGGCCAGCTCTCGCAAACAGTTGCGCTGTGAACAGAAGACGGAAAACATCTCGTGGGGATCCTTCGATCCGGCCGCTCTTGCCCAGGTTCCGTAGACCGAGGCGGGATCTCGACGGTCCGCGGGGTATGATCGGTCCACGATCTCGCCGATGGTCTTCAGGGTTCGATGGATCGAGGAAAGGGACCAGCGGCTGTCGCGGTCGAGCTCATCGAAAAGACATCCGGTATCTGCCAGGTCCACGCAGCGGGCCAACCTGGCAAACGCTCCCGCCGGGTCATTTCGCGACGGCGGTGGCGATTGGCAACCGGTTACGGCGGCGAGCAGCGCGACGGTGACGATGGTTCTCATGGTGTGCCAATAACATGGGGTAAGCGCGTTGGACAAGCACATGAAGAAGATGATATATCGACGCGATAGACGATGATTAACCGGTTCGATCCGGTCCCCTTCAAGGAGATATGGCGACGAATGAGCGGTTCCGACAAAGACAGCGGGTCGCCCTCAGTCGAACCGGCGACCGGCCCCACACGCGAGGAAGAAGTGGACGAGGAGCTTCTGGCTCTTGCCCCTCCTCCCCCGAGCATTCGACAGGCCATCTTCGTGGGGCTCGTCCTGGCATTGACCATAGTAATGCTCGTCTGGTTCTCCCCGGAGCTCAGGTATTTCCTCCGGTCCTTCGAAGGGCCTGTTCATCTCGGCGAGGCCCCGGACATCGACACCGGCTCGCTCAGTTCGCACACCTATGTCTCGATCAACGGCCTGCCCATGATCAACGAAACTCTCGTGTTCAACGAGGGCGTCAAGTGGTTCGCTCAGAGCGATACCGAGCGCAAGATGTTCTCCCTGTCCGGGCAGCCTGACATTTTCGTGCAATGGGCCATGCCCGACGAGCACAAGGCATACCGCGACCCGGAATTCGACCCGGTGAGTCCCCCCTTGCCGGCGTTCTTCGAGGGGCATCTGATCAGACGCGGGGAGCTCGGCCCCAATTTCGACAAGGTGTGGATCTTCTTCGATTGCCTGAACGTGCACACCGTCTCGCGTTGCAAGTACTGCCTCGGCAGGACCTCCATGGATTCGTGCAGAGAGGCGTTCACGTGTCTCGAGCGAAACACGTCCGAGCAATGCGGGGAACTCCTCGAGCGCTCCGCCGACGGACTGGCCTCCGAGATCGAAGATCTGGAGAACAAGGTGAGCAGTGGGGAAAGCCCACAGGAAAATCGCAAGAAGATCGCTCATCTCACGGATCTGAAGATGTCGTTCAGGGAACAGGGAGTCGCCGTCAAGGCGGTTCGTCTCGAGGAGATGTCCGCCCGAGCTGACCGGTTGCTGAGGATGGTCGGTGATCGGGAACGCGAGAGGCGGGATCTCGAGTCCATCAGGACCGAAGTCCTCGGTATGCAGTTTGAGGATATTGTAACCAGGGCGGGCAAGCCCGCGTCCGTGGTCGAGTCATTCAAGGGTGACGACCGCAAGCAGCTGGATCTGGCACTTGAGCGTTACAGGAAGCTGGTGGAAGCGGAGCCGGCCAAGATCGAGGATCTGAAGGCCATTCAAGCCGTCATCGAGATAGGCAACGGGCTCGAGAGGCTAAAGGAGAGGTTGGCCTGGATCGACGAGAGAATCGTCAAGCTCTCACCCGCCAACATGGGACCCCTGAAGAAGTTGAAGCTCGATTCGGAAAAATCGACCGGCGCCCAGATCCTGGCTGCGGTGGAGATGCTCGAGCAGGCCCTTTCCAAACCGCCTGGCCCCGGCGAGGAGACCGTCGCCGACGCAGGCCCGGCGGACAACAGGCCCGGGGCGAACATCGACGAGATCGAGGAACCGGATGTGAAACGGACGCTCCTGGCGCTGCGGGCCATCGCGAGCAGAGCGGATTCTCTTCAGGACAGGGTTGCTTTCGTGGAGCCGGGCCAGATTCCCGATTTCGATAAATGGGCCACCAAGTCCAACACGGTTCTTCATCTGTGCAGGAGCACGTTGCGGGACGGGTGCAAGATCCCCAAGGGGCTCCGGACCGACGAGATAATCGGGGCCCTCGACCGGCTGGAGAAGATGCTCGAGGGAGTGGTGCCAGAGGATGGGGAGGTACCCGCCCTATCGAGCAAGCTCGATCAGGGAATAGACAATCTCGACGAAATAAGAAAAGGCATCCAGGAACTCGAGGCACGCTTCGGCATAGTCGAGCTGGAAGTAATTGAGCCCCTTGATGCGCTTCGAAAGTCCATTGCATTCCTCGCTGACAAGCCCGAAGGCGCGCCGAAGGTCACGCGGGAGCTGGAGCGCGTGAGGCGGATGATGATGGAGAGGGGCTTCTATTCCACGCAGCTCAAGGGCATGCCGGAGGAGCTCGCAGCGATCGAAAAGACGCTGGACGCCCGGATATTGTCGAAGCTGGACGAGCGGCTCGACGCCCTCGCGGCGACCATCGACAGGAGCGATTGGGTGCTGGTGGATGGCGAGGTGCCCATCGACAATATCTGGGTGTTGTTCGTCTACCTGTTGCTGATTGCGATGATAGTGGTCAACGTCAGAAAGCTATGGCGATTCTGGCTCGCCTGGAGAGCCTGATCTCCGTGGCCCCCGATTCTACAAAAACCAACTCCGCACCAACTCTCGAGCTCACCGTGGCCGGATGGTTCACCCTGTTCGCCGCCACCTGGGAGCTCCTCTTCAATCGCATGTTCGCCTACCTCGGCTTCTACTCGGGGGTGGGAGCCAACGGGCCCCTGGCCTGGCTGGCCACCTCCGGCTACCTGGCCATGACCGTCGCCGGGATGATGGCCCTGGTGCTCGTGGTGCCCGCCGGAGCCCGTCTGGTGACCACCCGCCGGTTGCCCGGGGTGTGGTGGCGCGCCGTGCTGTTTCTGATCTCTCCGACTTATCTGCTGGTCATCTTCTGGGCGGTCTTCAGCGACGGCCTGTCGCCGTGGCTCATCCTCGCCGGCTACCTGACGAGCATTCTCTCCGCGTTCTTCCTGTCCGTGCTCTCCGTCACGCGCAAGATCGGCCCGGGTCGGAGGCGAACCATGCTCGCACTGGGACTCATGGTCGCGCTCCAGGCCTTCGCCTGGACGGCCCTCGATTTCCTGGAGGTGGATCGGTTCGGCGACTGGGGAGCTGTGGCCATCCGCGCGTACCTGGTCTCCGAACTGTTGATGGTCGCCATCCCCGTCATCGGGTTTTTTATATTCTTCCTGGATAGCCCGCGCAAGCTCGGTGCCTTCATCAGGAGGCCCCATCTCACCGCGCTTTTCGGAGCCCTGGTTGCCACGGCCGTGGGTCTGGGTGTCGTGTTGTATACTGACGATGGCGGGAGCTTCATGTCGCAAGTGGCGTACCTGTCCATGGGCATCACCCTGTCGGTTCCCGGCGGACCGGCGGTCTATCTGATTTCCCTGTTCTTCGGCTCTCTTCTCGTCGGATGTCTCCTGTTCTCTTTTGGGCGGTGGAAGACCGACGGAAGATCACAGAGGCTCGGCCTCGGCCTGGCGTTTGTCTGGATCGCCGGGTTACAGCCGTATCGCGTGTACCAGTTCGCGCTGATGTTGCTGGGTTTTGTGCTGATCACCCTGAGCATGGCGGAGGTGTCGCTGCCGGGGGACAAGGGCAGGGACAGCGTGGAAGATCTGTTGTACTAAAATCCGTACTCGACACCCACGTTGAACATGATGTTCATCGATCTAACTTGTATTTCGTCGGCGTCCGGGAAGGCGGGACGGTCGTCCTGAATTTCTTCGTTATCCACATCGTTGATCATATGCATCATCCACGTGACGCCCGGCACGATGTAGATCGGACCGACAGGGATGGCGTATCCGAGGAAGATCCTCGGCCCCACGTTGAACCGGCGCACCCAGTCCCAATCATCGTCATTCCATGTATGGGTTTGCGTGTCGTCCCCATCCTCCCACTTGCTCTTGCCCTTCACCGCGATCCACATCCCGATGCCGATGGAAGCCTGGAACCCCTTGATGTTGAGCTTGAACGCGATAGGAATCTCAAAGTAGGTAACCTTGTCCCAGCCTGTTACTTCCACATTGAAACCGGGAACATTGACGTCAATTTCCGTCTTGCCGCCCTTGCCGATGAACCCTACTCCCGCCTCGATCGCCATCATCGGCGTGATGTAGAAGTCGAGGAACAAATTGAACGACAAAGACAATTTTGGCCTGGTGTCTATGTAGTCCTCTGCACCACTTCCATAACTGTCGCGCGCAGCCAGAAGTGTCTCATAGTCTCCTGCGATCAGGGCCATCCCCATGCCGAATGTCGCACCGACGACGATTCGTTTGTCACCGCCGACCGTGTCGGTCCCGACAGCCACGCCCTCTGCAAACGCGCAGGTTCCCCCAAGAGCCGTAACAAGAACAATCATTGCCATAATTGTCTTCTTCATAATTCCTCCAATAAGTTGAAGAAAATTCTATCCGCTAGTTCCGGAAGCGTCAATTGTCATCGAGCAGCCCCTATTGGGCACCACAGACGATTGCTGCGTGCCAACCTGGTTGGCAGGTAACCGCAAACCCTGTTGACATAATGCCCATAAAAAATGTGTCTGGCACCCTTGTGGTCGGGTTGTTTGAGATGGCTAAAAAGCTAATGTATACAAACCTTTAACGGTGATGTTTCCGTGTGGCCGGCTATTTGCATTTTAGCAGAATGGCATGGGCAAAACAGCCATGAGAAGGAGAATGTCATGAAAAGGTTATCTCTCGCAATAATGGTCCTGGTCGTCGGTTACGCGATGATGCACATGGGTTGCATGGATCGCGAGCCCGCGCCGGTCTGCCCGGTTCCCACCGAGCTCAACAAGACCGAGGTGATGATCGGTGGCTTCGAGGGTGTGGACATGCTGGTTGTCGTGGATAACTCCGGTTCCATGGCGGAGGAGCAGGAGATCCTGGCCACCGCATTTTTCCCCCTGGTCAATTCGTTGGTCAATCCGCTCCCCGACTGGGGCTGGCCCAGCGTGGACGATGTTCGCATCGCCATCGTCACGTCGGACATGGGACTATCCTGGGGCGGAAATCCCTACGAGGAGGGCGACGGGTGGCCGGGAACGCCTCCGTGTACCGCGACGGGCGATAACGGTGTGTTTCAGACATACAACAGCGGCATGACCATCGACATCGAGCACGACGTGATTTCGTGCGATAGCACCAATGCCCAGTGCCCCACCGGCTGGACCTGCAGCGCAAGCGATCCAGGTGATATTGGCACTTGCCAGGCCCCCGGCGGAGACGGCACCAACCAGCTTTGTCCGGACCTGAACTCTACGTGGTCCGAGATCCTGCCGAACTCCCCCAACGCGGACATGGCGTTCGAGGTGGCGTGCCTGGCGGATCAGGGGACCGTTGGCTGCGGCTTCGAGCAGCAGCTTCAGTCCGCGGCGGCAGCGCTGAGCCGGCCCGATCAGAAGTCCTTTGTTCGAGAAAAGCGCCTGCTGACCATTCTGGTAGTCAGTGACGAGGGCGACTGCTCCATGGAGGACGGTCCGGCCATGTTCGCTTCCGACGAGATCCAGGATGAGAGTGGTATATCCAGGAAGAATATCGCTTGCGGGGAAAACCCCAATTTTCTGTACGATGTCGAGCACTATTTCACCACGTACACCGGGTTCAAGGAATCTCCCAACAGCGTGATCTTCGCGTCCATCATCGGCGTGCCCACGAAGGATGTCTGTCAGGGCACCGGCGACACCCTGGGCGATTGCCTCGATCATCCGGACATGGAGCTAAACCCGGTGGTCAAGCCGAGTTCGACCGGCGTCGACACCTGGTTCTACGAGGACGCGTGTACCCGTGGCACCGTGACCCAGGCCAAGCCGGGGCGGCGCTATGTCCAGCTGGCCAACGAAGAGTTTGGAAAAATGAGTTATGTCTACTCTATTTGCAATGCCGATTGGGGCCCCGCCATGGCAGAGATCGCGCGTCTTATCGCATCCAACATAGCGGGAACCTGCTACGAGAAACCCCTCGACTGGGATCCCGTAACCAGGCAGGCCAAGTGCGACGTGGTGGTCGAGTACATCAACCCGAAAGACGACGAGTGCCCCGACGATTTCGACGACAACGAGCCGGTCATTGTCGAAGAAGAGGGCGATGACG
The DNA here is from genome assembly GCA_030591725.1 of Deltaproteobacteria bacterium. GTDB lineage: Bacteria > Myxococcota_A > Polyangia > JAAYKL01 > JAAYKL01 > JAUVAN01. The sequence goes on along the minus strand of JAUVAN010000140.1, from coordinate 47 downwards.
AGGTGGAGCGCACCCTGGTACACTGCCGCATGCCCAAGATCGCGGCG
>JAUVAN010000490.1 GCA_030591725.1 Deltaproteobacteria bacterium | reverse complement strand
GGTACGCGATCTCTTCGAGCAGGGCAAGGCGCACGCTCCATGCATCATTTTCATCGACGAAATCGACGCGGTGGGCCGCCACCGTGGCGCCGGCCTCGGCGGCGGTCACGATGAACGTGAACAAACCCTGAACCAGCTTTTGGTCGAGATGGACGGTTTCGAGTCCAATGAGGGGGTCATCCTGCTGGCCGCCACAAATCGACCGGATGTTCTGGACCCAGCTCTCTTACGTCCCGGTCGCTTCGATCGTCAGGTTGTTGTCGACATGCCGGACGTACGCGGCCGCGAGATGATCCTGAAGGTCCACGTGAGGAAGATCCCTCTGGCCGGCACGGTGAAGCTCGATATCATTGCTAAGGCAACGCCGGGGCTCACGGGTGCAGACCTGGCCAACATCGTGAATGAAGCGGCGCTTCTTGCTGCTAGGCGAGACAAGTCCGCCGTAGACGTCGATGACCTAGAGGATGCGAAGGACAAAGTCATGCTCGGTGTCGAACGCAAGTCTCTGGTGATCACGGATGAAGAGCGCGAACTCACTGCCTATCATGAGGCGGGGCACGCGATCGTATGTGTCAGGGTGCCAGGTCAGGATCCCGTGCACAAAGTTACGATCGTTCCAAGAGGAAGGGCATTGGGATTGACATTCTCCCTACCAGACCAGGACCGGCACAATCACACGAAAGAGTTCATCCTCGGTAAGTTGGCCATGGCCTACGGTGGTCGGGTCGCGGAGGAGATCATCTTTGGTGAGGAGAAGATTACCACTGGAGCAGCCCAGGATATCGCGCACGCCACGGAGTTGGCTCGGAACATGGTGATGCGGTTTGGGATGAGCGATGCTGTAGGGCCTGTTGCCGTCGGTGAACGGGAACATCAAGTCTTCCTCGGTCGGGACTTCGGTCAGCACACGGAAGTATCCGACAAAACGGCTGACTTGGTTGACACCGAGGTAAAGCGAATCCTGGAGGCAGCGTACGATCGGGCCCGCGACATTCTTCGTAAGGACATTGAGCTATTGCACAAAATGGCCAAAGCGCTGCTCGATCGGGAGACTCTCGATCGCGTGCACGTGGACCTGATGATGGATGGCAAGGAACTGCCGCCGCTCGACCAGGGCTCAACGAACGGTATTGGTCAACTGCTTCCCAACAAGAGCACAAACAAGGAATCCGCCGCAGATGCTGGAGGTGTGTTGGGCACACCACCGGCTGAGCCGGCTGGAGCGTAATGATTCGGCCCCTCGCATCGCGTGATCCCGGAGCGATTCGGGAAGCGCTGGTGCGACGGGGTTTTGATGAAGGCCGTGCAATTCTTGCGGCTCAGGGCCTCCGAACCGCCACCCTTGTAATCGACTCACTCGACGAAGAATCTCACGAAGCACTGACGAAAACGGCTCTGCTTCGCGGGGTAGAGGTGGTTTCCGGGTGTGGTTGGGTGGCGCTGTCAGGGTCCTTCACCCAACTTGCCGGCCTGGCACGCGCCGGTTCCAATACCCTCCCTGGCTCGCTCACGCGAGAGTTGGGTGCCTATCTCCACGGCATCACGAATCTGCCTCGCTTTTGGACAGCGGCCCGAGGACCGGTGGCGGTTGACAAACCGATGGTCATCGGGATAGTCAATGTCACGCCTGACTCCTTCAGTGATGGCGGCAAGTACCTGGAGCCCAGGTCTGCAGTTGCGCATGCAGAGAAGCTTCTAGAGGCTGGTGCTGACATGATTGATATGGGCGCTGAGTCGACCAGGCCAGGCCAACCGTCGGCGGTTCCGGCTGAGGAGGAGTGGCAGAGACTGCATCCTGTGTTGGCTGAGTTGGTTCGCTTGTTTCCTGATGTGCC
>JAUVAN010000472.1 GCA_030591725.1 Deltaproteobacteria bacterium | reverse complement strand
TATCCTCCGCCGGAGCACTCTCGGAAATGAAGGGCCCGGCGCTGATTGCCGTGCTGACGCCGCTGGTGACCGGGTTCCTTCTCGGGCCGGAGTTCGTCGGTGGTTTGCTCATCGGTACGACCCTCTCGGCAATCATGCTTGCGCTCTATACGGCCAATGCGGGTGGTGCGTGGGATAACGGGAAGAAGTACATTGAGCATGGGCACTACGGTGGTAAGGGATCCGAGGCACATGCGGCCAGCGTGATTGGCGACACCGTTGGTGATCCGCTGAAGGACACCGTCGGGCCATCGCTGGATATCCTGATCAAGATCATGGCCATTGTGTCGCTCATCGGAGTGAGCGTGTTCCAGCGGTACAATCTGCTCGCGCTCTTCAACTAGGGGTGCGAGCCGAAGAACTCATCGTTGAGATTTATCGTCAGCGATCGGAGCTGGTCGAAGGGGGGCAGAAGCCGGTCCGGGTGGTGCTTTCTGTAGAGCATTACAAGGTGCTGCAGGCCTATCGGGGGCAGCTGGGAGAGCCGGCGAGTCGGGAGGTGGACTATCTGGATGCCTACAGGATATTTGATCTAGAGATCTGCGTCGAAGAGATCGAGACTCCGAATGTCCAGGTCCCGAATGCTGGGATTGATCCCGTCGGCTCCGAATAGGGGCACAACGGATTCGGGCTGGATCAACAGTGGCTTCCCGGCGAGGTCAAACAGATCGTGTATGCCCGGCAGACGTGCCGTTGGGAGGGCGAGGCCCGCAAACGGTCGGGTCACCAATCGCCGCAGGAATGAACGCTTGATTCGCGGGTAGAATGCGACACGCGCGTGACCGACACCAGCCGCGGTTTTCGCACTATCAATGGCCGCGTCCACTCCACCCACTTGGTCCACGAGTCCAATCTTCACCGCATCAGATCCAGACCAGACCCGGCCCTCGGCGTGTTCCCTCACCGTGTCGACATTCTGACCGCGAGATTCCGACACAAGGTTGAGAAATCGGGAATAGATAGACTCCACATGCCGGTCCAGCTGGGTGAATTCGGCCTCGGAGAGAGGGCGCATGCCGGATTGGGCGTCTGCGTGGCCGTGGGTTGTGAGAACGGAGTGGGTGACGCCGAAGTGCTCCAACGGCTTGCGAAAGGCGATGGACAGGGCGATGACACCGATGCTGCCGGTGAGCGTTGATTTCTCGGCGAATATCGTGGTGCCGGGCGTGGCGATCCAGTATCCGCCGGAGCCTGCCACCTCGCTCATGGAGACAATGAGCGGTTTGACCGCTGCAAGGCGGCCAAGGGCGACACGGATCTCCTCGCTTGCGGCCGCATCACCACCGCCGGAGTTAATCCGCAGGACTACGGAGCAAATTGACTTGCTCTTTTCCAACGTTTTGATCGACTTGACGAAGGATTCCGAACCCACAGACGCGCCCAACAGCGGATTGAAGCTGGACTTGCCACGCCTGATGGCGCCCTCGATGACGAGGACGGCAACTGTTTTTCCCCGTCCGATGTGGTGAGGGATCTTCGAGCGTCGTGTTCGGAGCTTCTGTTTGCGCCACTCCGCGGTGAGATCTCCGAGGGTGCTTACCCGGTCAACCCAACCGTCGGTCAGCGCTGATTCCGCGTCCAGAATCCGCCCCTGAAGAAGCGCATCGAGGTCCTCGCGCGGTTTGCCGTACCCCTCGATGATGGACTCGTGGAGCGTTTTCGCCCCAACATCCATCCATGCCTGGTACTGTTGCTGGTTCAGTGGATCAATTGATTCCAGGCGAAATCTGTCGGACGCGCTTTTGTAGCGGCCGCGGCGGGCCACCTGGATCTGTACGCCGTACCGGTCCAATACTCGCTTGAAGAAGAAAGCGGTTCGAAAGAGGCCCACGCAGCGCATCGCTCCCAGGGGATGCATGACGCGGTTCGTGCAACGGGACGCAAGATAGAGATGTGCATCGGAGTAGTCGGTTGCGTGGAACCAGACTTGTTTGCCCGCGTCAACGAGCTGCCCGAGGAGATCCCGAATCGATTCAAGTCCGGCGACGAACCCCACCTTGAACGATGAATCCGCCACGATGAGCACACGGTCTACCCGACGTGATGCGAGGAGTGATTTTGTCTGGAGGAAGAAGTGATCAAACCGAAACACCTTGCCGGAGAGGGAGGTAAGGGGTGATCTGACCGGTGGTGCTGATTCCCGGTAGGTTCCGGAAAGGGTGACTATGGCGTAGCGC
>JAUVAN010000029.1 GCA_030591725.1 Deltaproteobacteria bacterium | reverse complement strand
TCAACAACAAGCGCGGTTTCCAGGCGAGTCAGGGTGTTTCCTTCGATGGCGTTGCTGGTGTAGGTGAGCTCGACTCGAAACCAGTCATCAAGATTGCGAACAAGAGAATCTGGCAGCGGTTTATAGCCGTCCAGCATCTTCTTCTTTTCTGTAAGCCGATCGAAGATCATGGCAAAACCGTAAACCATAACGTTACGGTTTGCAAGGGTGGTTTGAATGGGCAATTATACGATATTGTTTGGCCGATCAACCGAGGTCGTCGAGTCCGGAAAAACCGAGCGCGGTTGCGAACCGTTTTTGCTGTGCGTCGAGGGTCAGGAAAAACGCCCCGGCCGGTTTGTCGAATAGAAATAGCGCCGTGGCGAGGTGGTGAAGATCAGCGCCGCGGATGTATCCGCAGGCCAGGACAGCGTCGATCTCGTTGGAGAGCCGGCGATCGGGGAAAACAAAGTGGATCGGCTCGATGAAACGCCGCACCCCGGACCGCAACCCCTCACGCTCTGCTGCTGCGAGCAGTTCGGCCTCGAGCAGCGTCGAGGAGCAGAGGCGGTCGATGCGACTGAGTCGATCGGAAAACCCGGCCACAGACGGCTCACCGAACGCCAGCGCCACGACCAACGACGTATCAACATAGGCGACGACCATCAATCAGTCCCGATCGTCGAGGAACCGTTCGAGCGCCCCGGGGCGCTCGCCGAGAGGCGCCACAGTCTCGAGTCGTCCGCGAGCCGGACCGAGGACGCCGGACGCGGCGAGCCGATCGAGCCGTTCTTCGTGATCTTCACGCTCCTTTTCATAGGGGATGATACGCGCAACGGGCACACCGCGGCTTGAGATGATGACCTCGCGGCCACGTCGTACCTTGCGCAGGATCTCGCTCAGCCGGGCCTTGGTTTCATAGGTGGAGTAGCGTTCTTCAGTCATAGTTGAATTATAACCACATGGTCTGACTAGTCAAGTCCGAGCTTGTCGCGCGGGACCCTACTTCCGCAAGTAAACCCACACCGTCCTGTTTCCCCAGGCTCGTTTGTACTCGGTGTTGATCGCCTTCATCAGACGCCCGTGGAGTTTTCTGGGCTGGCGGCGCAGGGAGGGGACGATCCATTTAAAGTTCCAGGCGGCTCCTCTTCTGTGCATGACGATCGCGGCGGGGGTCTTCTTTTTTACAGCGATCGTGAGATCCCTGACCGTTGTCATTTTCAGGCGTCTGGCCAGGGTTCTCTTCCTGGGGTGCAATGCGCAGAACATGCCCATTTCGGTGCCGGGGATCACCTCGCGACCAGCCTCCACGGCCACTATCGGAAGCGGTGTGAGAATGGGTCCCGCCGGGGCGTTCTCTTTGAGGTATTGCGCCGCCTCGACAATGTCCGCCTCTACCTGTTCGTCCACGGTTACGGGTAGATCGTGGTACAGGGCCAGCAGGGGCAAAAGCCAGACCACGTGCCGAAAGTGGCTCCCCCTCGCTTTCGCCGTGGACCATGCCGCCGCGATCCCGGCCGCCGCCGCGACGAGCACCGCCGGGGCGATATAGAGGCCGTAGGAGCTTCTGGGGATCATCGTGACTGTCACGCCGATGAGGCCTGCGAGCAGCAGGAGGAGGAGCGTCCAACCCTTGTTTTTGATAAGCGCCGGCACCGTCGTCAGCCCGGCCGCAAGGACGACGATCGCCGCAGGGGCTATCTGCCACCACTGGATCCAGTTTCCCAGGACACGGCGATCAAACGAGGATCCTACATGGTACTGCCACACGTTGAAGATCATGTTCTGCGGGGCCGTGATAAAAAACGGCAAGAAGACTACGACGGCTGTTCCAAGTGGGATGGCCAGCGCCGCCAGGCGCCGACGCCGGTTGTGGGTCTCGAGGGCGAGGGCGAAACCAAGGGGGATGACCACCGGGGCGCACGAGAGCCGACACCCCACCGCCATGGTCGCGAAAAGGGCGAACGCGATGACGCGGCGCATGTGGGGGAAGGTGGACAGGACGGCTGCGGCGCTCAATGAGAGGAACATGCCGGCTGCCCCGTGGGATGTGCCGATGGCCTGCAGGGTGACCCACTGAGGTGATGCGGCGACGCAGAAGGCCGCGACAAATCCGGGCTCCCACCTTCCGAGGCGCTGCCGCAGGGCGAGGATCATCGCCACCAATCCAATCGTCGACCAGACAATGTTGACTACCCGTTGGGTCGCCATGGTGTAGCCGAAGATCTCCATCACCAGGCCGTTGAGGTACGGAAGGAGTGGCATCTGGGTGTACGCGAAATCCCGGTACGGGATCCTGCCTTCCATCACGCTGCGCGCGGCGATGGCGTAGAAACCCTCGTCAGCGCCCATGAATCCGTGATTCAGGTAGTAAATGCACAGACTCAGATGTGTTCCCAGGACCAGGGCGAAGCCCGCGAAGATGAAGGTCGCCCGCAGGAACCGCTCACCTCCGAGGGCTTTCATGACAGGGCTCTCTTGCCCGTGGCGCGCCTCCAGAACGCGCGGCTCCAGACACCGGCTACAAACAGCAGGGCCGCGAGGGAGATGAAGACCATCACCCAGTGACGCGTGGGCATCTTCCAGATGAATGACAGGCGGTGGGCGCCCCGTGGAAGGGACACGCCGACGAGGTCAGGCCCCGTTGCGAACGAGGAGATCGGCTCCCCGTCCAGGACGGCGGACCAGCCGTCCACCATCTCCATGGGCAACACCACGACGATGGGTTCGATGTTGTCCACGTCGAAAATGAAATGCTGGTAGGTTGGGCTCCTCGGCATGATCATCTCGATCTGGGCGATCTCGATTCCCGGATCCAACTCTTCGCGTTCCTCCTCCCGGTTGAGGCCTACTATAGGCTTCATCTCTTCGGGGAGGAGATCCCATGCGCTTCTTTGCTCCAGTGGGATCTCGTCCACACCTACGATGTCAACCGGAGAGATCACAATGCCGCCCTTTGCCGTGAACCCGGCGAGAGCTTCCCTGTCGAGATCCACCGCATCGTGATCCATGTAGAAGGTCGCCATGGCGCTTCGCAGAAGGCCGCTGTTCCCGAGGGAACCCGCCTTTACGCGCATGGGTATCGGGGTCTTGTCGTTCCATAATCGATTGCGATATCTTGTCGTCCAGCTCTTGGTCAGCCAGATCCATTGTTTGTCGTTGCAGACCACGGGCATGGCCACTCCCACGAGGGGACGCAGGAAATGATCGTGGCCGAAATCGAGAAGGCGGTGACTTCTGAAAGGCCTTTTTCTTCGGTCCTTTCCGTTGGGAAGATGGTGAAAGAGCCGGACGCCGCTCTTGTCTTTTGCCTTGAACAGGGGATCAATCTTGTCGCCCTGACCGGTGAACCATCGAATGCCGGCCAGTGCGTAAAGGGCGCTGTTTCTCTTTGGTCCCCCCAGGGACATGCACAGGTTGTACATCGTGGTCGGCCCCACTCCCTTCCAGTGGGTGCAATACGGATGATACATATACTTGGAGAGCCAGCCGTGACGGATCTTGAACCGACCCTTGTACTTGGGGGAGATCCGGTACGGGTATCCGCTCATGGGAAGTGAGGAGCACGCGTCCACCATCCGATCCAGGGATTTGTGGTTCCTCACACGCATATGGGTCTGGCCCAGGAGGATGATCTCCGATCCGATGAGGCCGATCACCGCAGCGGCAATTACCGCCCATACAAAGGTCAACGGGTAACGCGCGAGGCGTCTTCGCCTGGTCAATGAAAAGTTGAACGCGGTTCCCAGGACGCCTTCCAGACCAACCGCCGCCAGGCCGAACGCGAAGAACTCGATGAGATACGTGCACCGGAAAGTCTGTATGTGCTTTATGAACGGCATATACGCGAGCCAGCGGAAATCGTCGGGCCCGGTGAAGAGCATCAGGGAGAACGCGAAGCCCCCGAGGAGGAATCGCCTGGACGTTCGCCTGATCCCCCCAAGGGCGACCAGGATGCCGAGGGCGGTCAGGATAGTAAAGGCCCTGGGCCTGGTCTTGAGCGTTCCGATGATGCTGATCTTGTCCATGAACCGGTCGTTCGCATCCCGGGCATCCCCTTTTACCGGCGGGTCGTCGAGCAGGCGCCCTGTTGTGAGGACCATGTTCAACTCGGACGTGGAGACGCTGGTGAACCAGTGCACGCCCTTGCCGCGCGTGACTGAATCCGGCACGGCGCGCTTCTCATTGGTATGCTCGATGAAGGGAAAGACCCAGAACGCGACCAGCGCGGATCCGATGAGCGCAAAGACCGTGAGACGCTTGAGGTTGTGCTTCAGGCCCGTCTGAGAAACCAGGAAATAGAGCACGCCGGCAAAAACGGCGAACACGGACATTATGGCGTGAGATAGAAATGCCAGGGCGAAGAGCATGGCCGTGGACGAGGCGCGGTTTTCCCCTCGCAGCATGCCGATGAAGTTGCCGGCAAACCACGGGAAGAACAGGCCGCCCATGGACTGGGTCACGATACCCGCCTGGTGGTAGGCCTCGAACGAGTTGCCGAAGGCCGCCACGGATATCATCGACAGCATGCCGCCGAGTCCCGCCGCCCATCGATTGAGCCCCAGCTTTCTCAGGAAGTAGGCGTACGAGAACGGAGACAGGGCAAAGCAGACGACGATGGTGAGGTTGTGAAGAAACATCAGATCCAATCGCGTCACTATGTGGAGCACCACGTTCTGCAGGTAGTACAGCGCCTGGTAGAAGCGGAGTATGGGCTGCCCGAAGTCCATCCCGATGGGGCCGAGTGGGTTGTCGCCTGCCTGAATGCCATGGAGGAGGGCATACTCGGTAGCCAGGTGGTAGATATTGTCGCCCGATCGGTTGAGGACCGGACCGAGGATGATCCAGGTGGAGCAAAGAGTCAGTATGAAGGCGGTCGCCGGTAGCAGCAAGTGTCCGTGACAGCCGATCATGGCGGCCATCCATCTTCTCAGGCGGCGGATCTTTCCATACCTCACGATCGCGGTATTTTCAGAACCTTGCATTGTACCTCGATACATTGAAGTGCGCGGTGGGACTCGCTTTGCCGCCCTGTATCAGGCGCCAGTAATAGGTTGCGCCGCGTTCGAGCTTTGTGACGTTGTGCGAATTGGTGTTCATCTTCTTGTCGATAATGGGGTTGGAGAAGCCGGGATCTCCTATTGAGATCTGCAGCGTGATGGGCTCCTCGCGGGTGCCCTTGCTCCAGGAAAGAGAAACCCTTCCACGTTCTGCCACGTAGCCTTCGGGGGGCTGCTGTGGCATGGGGCCTGCGCCGAAGAGGGCCGCGCCCACCATGGCCGCAATAAGCGTCATCATGAGCGCGAGGGTCACGGCGTACTTGCGTAGCCAGCCGGCGGCGAGCCACAGGATATGGAGCCATTGCATGGCGCAGAACTTACCAGAACGCGCCTGATTGGAGAAGCGCTTACACAAACGCAAGGACCATTGAAACTCGTACTGTTTGATGTCTATAATGCAATTTCTTGTCCTCAAGTCAGGTCGTGGAGGAAAAGATGGTGGAAAGGCTGTTCAACTCGCGGTTTGCCGGATACGTCAATCGAGCTATTGGCGTTGCGGCAGATGTGCGCGTTCCGGGGGCATTGCTTCGTCCTATCATCAATGCATATATTTTGGGGATGGGCGTGGACGAGACCGATATATTTGAGCCTCCAGGTGGGTTCGCATGTTTCGGCGATTTCTTCGCCAGGCAACTCAAGTCCGGGGCACGGCCCGTGTGCGAGGACCCCGGCGCGATGGTCAGCCCCTCCGACGGGGAGATCGTCGGATTCGGGGAAATTACGGACGGGGTGGAATCGACCTTCACGATCAAGGGAGACACCTACAGCATCGATCGGCTTCTTCGAGAGCGTGACGCGGGCGAGCGGTACTCTGGGGGTGGATACATGGTGATCTACCTCAGTCCCCGGGATTACCACCGGGTTCATTCGGCCGTGGATGGAGATCTTCGGAATGTCAGGCATATTCCAGGAGCGCGTTTCTCGGTCGCGCCGTGGTCCGCAAAGAGGATCGACGGCATATACGAAAAGAACGAAAGAATGGTTTTCGATTTCTCTCTTGCGGGGGGCGGGGCGTTGTCGCTTGTCATGGTTGCGGCGTTTGGAGTGGCAAACATCGAAACAAAGTACGCGCCCCCACTCGGAAAAAGCTATCCCACGGCGAGGGAGATCGATCCCGTGATCCCGATTGCGAGGGGAGACGAGCTCGGTGCGTTTCGCCTCGGGTCGACGGTGGTGTTGTTATGGACGGCCGGCGCAGCCAAAGTAGACGAGGGCTTGCAAACGGGTAGAATATCGCAGGGGCGGCGTATGGGAACGACGGGAGTCAAGGGGAAGCGAAAGAAGAAGCGAGGGTCTGAAACCTGAAATGAGTGACGATTACCACAAAGACGATGTTCTCGAAGACGGCGCCGAAGACAACGTCGAAGACGATATCGAAGAAGATGACAATGTCCTCGACCTCACAGAGGACATGACCTCGATGGCGGAACCCCACGATCTGCGAGCCTCCACGCCTGCGCCGCCCGCCAGTCCGTTCACTTTGCTCGCGGCGCCTCGCGGTGAACAGGAGCGACGCGAAAGTCGTACCCCTTACACACCGGAAAAGGAGATCGGTTCGAGTTCCGTGTTTGTACCCATGGGTTCCACGGATGCTGTGATCACCTCCACAATTCGTTCCCTGGGAGAGGAAGAGGACGAGCCCGATAACGGGGAGTCGATGGAGGCGGAAGGGACGGACGAGGCCGAAGGCGAGATCCTCGAACTGGGGCAAGAGATGGTGGTTGCGGACGAGGAGGAACCCGAGGAGGAGCCCGAGGAGGAACCCGAGGAGGAACCCGAAGAGGAACCCGAGGAGGAGCCCGAAGAGGAACCCGAGGAGGAACCCGAGGAGGAACCCGAGGAGGAACCCGAGGAGGAACCCGAAGAGGAACCCGAAGAGGAACCCATAGATCTGGGTGAGGATCACATTGTAGAGAAGGGCGCGCAAGCGGCAACGGGGATGGCAGATCAGGAGGACGGCGCCCAGGTTGCGCATCCATTCGATTTCGGGACACCGGAAATGGTGTTCGATTCCACGGATGCGCCGGAAAGCCAAGAAGAAGGGGAAGAAGGGGAAGAAGAGGAAGAAGAGGAAGAAGAGGAAGAGTTCGAGGAGCTCGGCGAAGAGGAGCTCGAGGAGGAGCCCGACGAGGCTGTCGACGTGGAAATCGACCTGACCGATGCGGAGGATCTGACCGATCTCACGCCCATGTCGGAGACATTCCTCAAGAAGGCTGCCACCGGCGCCGGGGGCGGGAAACCTCGAAGACGTCGAAAACGACGGAAGTTGAAGAAGGAGTGGTGGAAACAGATCTTCGACGACGATTACATGCTCCTGTTGCCAAAGTACGCCAAGCGGGACACTCGACGGGAGGTTGATTTCATCCTGAGCAACCTCGATCTCCCATCCGACGGTCTCGTACTCGATCTGGCCTGCGGCAACGGCCGTCATGCGGTCGCCATGGCAAAGAAGAATTACCGGGTAGTGGGAGTTGACCTTTCCCTGACAATGCTGGCGCTCGCCGGAGATCAGGCCCAGGAGGCGGGCCAGAAGATAAATCTCATCCATGGGGACATGCGGGATCTTGGATTCGACAGTACCTTCGACGGTATCTATTGCCTCGGGACCAGCTTCGGGTACTTCGACGAGGCGACAAACCTCAAGGTACTCGATGGCGTGTACAAGGCCCTCAAGCCCGGAGCGCAGTTCCTCCTCGAAATTGCCAATCGCGATTTCGTGACTTCCAAGCAGCCCAACCTCATGTGGTTCGAGATGGAAAACGTGATCTCCATGGAGGAGACCGACTTCAACTACATCAGTTCGAGGCTGGTCGTTACCCGGCAACTGATAATCAATGGCGGCGAGCGACAGGCAAAGCACGACATTTCGGTGCGACTCTATTCCCTGCACGAGATCGGGCAGCTACTTCATAGCGTGGGGTTTGCCGTCAAGAAAGTGTCCGGTCACTACGCAACCCCGGGCGCGTTCTTCGGCCCGGATTCATCTCAGATCATCATCGTCGCGGAGCGGCGCAGGTGATCCTGAGTTGGCGCCGCGGCTGGCAGGATACCTGTTTGTCATCACCCTCAAGAGGTTTCTCGGTTCTCTCGCGCTTCTGCTCGTAATCTACATCTCGATAGATATGGTGGAGGCGACGTCCATCGCGCGGTCCGGCGGAGCTGATGTCCTTTACGCGTACCCGTTCAAGATCCCTTCCATAATAACTCACATACTTCCGCTCGCTGCTGCGCTCGGTGTCCTGCTGTCGTATTCCCATCTGGCTTGTGCGGGGGAGTGGGACGCCATGTTGATTGCCGGGCTGTCGCCCCTCCGACTCGCGACGGCGCTGATGATCGTGCCGCTGGCGGTCATCCTGCTCTCCGTTCCCTTGACCGGGAGCCTCGCGCCGGCCCTCCTTGCGGTCTACGAATCACGCACGGCGCCCGAGTCTGTGGAGACCGAACGGCACGGATGGTTCCGGAAAGGCGAGTGGTTGATCCGCGAATCCGAGGGGGACGAACGGAGGACGAACCTTGCCATCGGCCGCGATCGAGAGGGAAGGGCAACCACGTGGTCGCTCTCCCATGCGGGTAGAGACCCCATCCCGGCCGTGAGTTGGCGTCGTGGGCAGGGCTGGACGGACGATAGCGCGCATCCCGCCGGGCTTTCGACCGAGGGTCTCTCGGTTCCCCCTGTTGCGGGCGCATTCGGTCTGGTGGGCGCGTCATACACAAATGCGGAGCTGGTCGAAACGGCGAAAGAGCTGGAGGATCACGGGCTCAATGCCCTGCCGCTACGGGCGCAGACCGTCCTGCGGTCCGCCCTCTCATCCGCGTGTCTGATCGTCCCGTTACTCGGTTTGCTTCTCGGCATGTTGTCGCGCTCGATCCGGGCCACCCGGCTCGTACCCCTCTCCATCGCCGTAGCGGCGGTCTACTGGCTGGTTCTGGCCACGGCGTGGAACGGCGCCTCGATGGGATCGTGGCCCTGCGCGACAGTGTCCATCGGTGTGCCGGGGTTGTTTGCGATACTCGCGATTGGGCTGATGATCAGAGTGGGCCTGCGGCGAATTTAGGGGTTCTTATTCCCCGTCGCCCTATTCTGCGGTGAAGTCCATTGATTCGTCCGCGGGCTCGTCCTTGATGGTGAAGTCCATGGATCCTTCGTCCTTTTTCTCACCGGCGGTGAAGTCCATGGATCCTTCGTCCTCGACCTTGTCGCCGTCAGCAGGCGCTGCTTCCGGAGTGATGACGGTCTTCTCGGGCTTGATGATGATGAACTCGACGCGGCGGTTCGCCTTGCGGCCGTGGCGCTTCTTGTTGCTGGCGATGGGCTTGTCCGGGCCCCATCCCACGGTCTCGAGCCGTTCTTCATCGACGTCCTTGTCCTTCAGGTAGGTCTTGACCGACTCGGCGCGCTCCTTGGACAGGGTACGGTTCTTGTCGGCCTTGCCTCGGTTGTCCGTGTGACCCTCGATGGATACGCGGACCACTGTGTTGCCCGCCAGGATCTTGCCGATGATGTCGAGCACTTCGAAGGATTTGTCGCCCTTGATCTTGGAAGAACCGGTCTCGAACATGATCTTCTGTTTGATCTCGATTCTGTCCTCGGTGATGATTACCAGCGCGCGGCCCTTGTCGGGACATCCGTCCTCGTCCTTGTAGCCGTTGAGGGTCTCGGGCTTGTTCTTGCACTTGTCCTTGTCGTCCGGAACGCCGTCGTTGTCGTTGTCGAGATCGGGACAACCGTCTTCGTCCTCGAACCCATCCTTGTCCTCGGGCAAGTCGGGACAGTAATCGTCCTCGTCCTTGAGTCCGTCGCCGTCATTGTCGTCCTCGGGACAACCGTCTTCGTCCTCGAAACCGTCGTGGTCCTCTGCCTTGTCCGGGCACTTGTCGGCCGGCTCCTTGATGCCGTCCTCGTCGTGATCCAGATCCGGGCAGCCGTCGTCATCGCGGAACCCGTCCTTGTCTTCCGCCTCGTCGGGGCAGGAGTCGTAGCCGTCGTTGATTCCGTCGTTGTCATTGTCGAGGTCCGGGCAGCCATCCTCATCCTGGAACCCATCGAGGTCCTCGGGCTCTTCGGGGCACTTATCGACGTCGTTGTCGATTCCGTCCCCGTCAATGTCCCACTTGGTGCCCCAGGTTTTTTCTTCCTCTTCCGTTACCTCGGCCTCGGGCGACCATGCCGCGCCGCCGATGACCTGGAACTGGGGCACGCCGATACCGCTGATGATTCCGCCGCCGCCGCCCACGCTGAATACGAAATCCTTGGCCCTGAAGCGTCCGCCGCCCATGAAGAGCAACGGCGCGCTCTCCATGTCTGCGAAGTTCTCCGCCACAAGGGATTTCCGACCGTAGATCTCGGCCAATATCTCCACCTCGGGGACGATCGAATACCCCAGCGCACCGCCGTAACGGAGAGTGTGACCGAGTTGGGCCGAGAGTACCTCGGATTTTTCGCGCCACAGGACGTCGATGCTGATGCCCGAGCGCAGGGGACCGAACTTGTATCCCGCGAGTATCCTCGGAGCCGTGACCGTCAGGAAGCCGTCGCCGCTGTAGCCCTTGCCCTGGCCCGACCATCCGGAGATCGGGAAGGCGGGGATCACGGCTGCGGAGAGCATGGGTCCGTCTTTCCTCTCCTCGCCGAAGATGCGGACCTTGAGGTGGAGTCGAATGTCGCCGATGGTTCCGTAGGAGTTGTACTGGTGGTTTTCGTTGACCAGCCACTGGTTGCCCATCGTGTCGTTCTCGAAATAAAACTCGTCGCCTCTCTGCCAGATGTATATAGGTACCGCCAGGCCCACCTGAAACCGCTTGAAGAAGTTGAAGCTCCCCATGACGTCTGCGGCCATCAGGTTCTCCACCACGTTGATGGTCCCCAGGCTGCCGTCACCGAGATCGTCGCCGCAGTTGTTGTCCTCATCGCAGTTGAGAATCACGAATGGCCGGTGCTGGTAATAGAAAACAAGCCCCACCGAGGGTTTCATGTTGTCGCCGAGAGCCGGAGATTCGACGGAGAAGAAATTGGAAGGACCCGGAGCCGGTTCGAACAGATTTACACCGAATGTGGTGTCGTTGTTTGGTATTTGAGCCCACCCCGCACCACAGAACAGTAGAACGGTAATGAACGCAATCGTCCTGTAATACATGAGGAGGTTAGACTGTTCCCAAAAACGGTGCTGCATCAGGTTTTCTCTCGTTTGGTCAAGATTTGAAATGGAGTATGACACGGACCATTGTGAACTTCAATTCAGTAATTGACCCCATCCCGGCCTTCCCCTGAAATAGGGGAAGGGGAAGTTGTTGGCGGCCGGCTTTAACCGTCCAGTATAAATCTATATATGTAGGTAATTACTGTATCAACAGCCTTGCCATCTCGGTCCCGTGCGGGTTTCCAACGTTCCTTGAGCATCGCATTTTTCGCCACCGGGCCCAGACCACCTCCCGGATCCTTCACAATGCGAATCTTTCTCACCTTGCCGTCCTTGCCGATGAAAACCTGAAGAACGACCTTGCCCTCGATCCCCTCGCGTCTCGCCTCGATCGGATACGCCGGAACCTCGATGTTGTTTATGGATTTGGGGTGTCGTGACAGGTTCTTTGCGCGGACCGCAGAAAAACCGGTTCCTCCCGGTTTGCCACCGGCATCACTGCTGGCTTTGGTGGAGCGTTTGGATTTCTCTCCCGGTTTTGCCACGGCTCCGAACTTGGTGTTGCCCTCGGAACGGGCGAGTTTCCAGCCGGCGTTCTGGCCCTTTGTTGCGAAGGAGTTGTCGCCGAGATCGAAGACAGGGGGCGCCTCTTCCTTTTTTTCTTCAGGCTCGGGCTCCGGTTGTTCCGGTTGGGGCGGTGGTGGCGGCGATGGTGACGTTTCAGGTTGGGCGGCCTTCTGTTTGGGCCTGGGTTTGGGCTTGGGTTTGTCGGGCTCGGGTTCCGGTTCCGGTTCGGGTTCCGGTTCGGGTTCCGGTTCGAGTTCCGGCTTCGGATCAGGTTCCGGTTTTGCCACGGTCATGTCCACCGTGTCCCACTCATCGTTCTTCACGCGAGGGAGCAAAGCCAGGGCAATCGCCAGCCCGACATGTATCGCGATGGAAACGACAAACGCCGTGGAATGGCGACCTGTGTTCCGCGCCTTCATCGATGGCTATTCTTCCTTTTTGGAATCGATATTGATGGCGAACTTGGAGATACCGAGCTTCCTCACCAGATCTATTATCCCGATCACCCGGCCGTGTTCGACCTTCTTGTCTGCAGCGATGACGACCCGAACATCAGCGTTTTCCTTCCTGGTCTTGTTTATTATGTTTTTGATTCCTGCATTGTCGGTCTTGTTCCCGTCCACGTATACATCGCCGTTCTCGGTCATCATGATGGCAAGAGTCGTCACAACGTCTTCGCCGGTTCCGGCCTCCGGGAGATCGATGGGTATCGACTGGGCGACGATGTAGGTCGCCGTGACCATGAAGATGATTAGCAACACCAGCGTCACATCCACGAAAGGCGTCACGTTGATGTCGGAGATGATGTCCTCGTCATCGTGTTTGAAAGTGCCCGCCATGGCTTATTCCTCCGTTTTCTGGGGGCTGTTTCCGTGGAGCCCCGAGAGAATGGCGTGGATCAGCGCCTGGGTGTCACCGAGGAGGGCCTTGATCCTGCGCTGGAAAATATTGAACGCGGCCACTGCAGGGATCGCGACCAGCAGACCCACGGCGGTCGCCACCAGGGCCTCGGAGATCCCTGCCATTACCGTCGATGCGCCGCCCGTGGCATTCAGGGAGAGGTCATTGAAGGCGTTGATGATGCCGATGACCGTTCCGAAGAGTCCGACGAACGGCGCGTTGTTGCCCACCGTTCCCAGATAGGCCAGGTTCTTTTCCAGGCGAAGCTTCTCCCTGATCATCGCGCTGGCTGCCGCCTCCTCCACCGAGATCGGGCCCCGCTCGGCGTTCACCAGTGCGATGCGGGCCACGGCCGGTGCGACGCCCTTCATTGTCTCGACGTGCTTGCGGGCGCCTTCGATATCTCCGTTGAGGAGCAGCTTGCGCAGGTCGTCTATCAGGGCGGCCACGTTCGGTCGCAGTCCGAAGAAATAGATGGCCCGCTCGATCATGATAGAGATCGACACCAGCGACAGGACCACCAGAACCCACATCACCCATTCTGCGCCCAGATGTGAAAATCCTTTGAAATACTCGGTAATGCTCATTGGTCTTCCTTCCTTCTCTCAATGCGCAAACTTTTAACCCATTCATCGAATTCCGCAACAAAACCCTTGAACTTCTTATTTTTGACACGCGGGGCGTGGTGCCGGATCATTGATAACCGTGAAAGACATGACCCCCATTCGTGATCTTCTGCTGCGAGGAGTTCGACAGGGGATATTTTCCGGGGCGCAGGCGTCTCTTGCCCGCCGCGGGAGATCTCCCTTGACCGTCTGTGCGGGGACGACATCTCTCGTGGAAGGTTCTCCGGTGGAGCGCGGAACCCTGTTCGATATCGCTTCTGTCACCAAGGTGTTCACCTGTGCGGCGGCGCTGCGAATGGTCGATCGCGGTGAGCTGGATCCGGACGCGCGCATACAGGAGATTCTCGGGGAACTGAAAGACAGGCCCGTGGGGAAAGCTACCCTGGCGCAGCTCATGGCGCACGAGGCCGGTTTCGAGCCGTGGGTTCCGTTTTTCGAGAGGATCGAACGGAAGGACAGGGGAACCGCCGGGGCCAGGCGGGAGATGATCCGAATGATCATGGATCATCCTGCCGTCCGGAACCCGGGCGAGGAGGCCGCATATTCGGATCTGGGTTACATCCTGCTCGGCGAAATTCTGGGCGCAAGGAGCGGGCGGCCGCTGGATGAGATAATTGCGGCGGAGGTCACCGGCCCTCTGCGCTTGACGAGCGTCCGGTTTGCGCCCGTGCGAGGGGCGGTCGCTGCTACCGAGGACTGTCCCTGGCGGGGCAGGGTGATTTCAGGAGAGGTCCACGACGACAACGCCTGGACCATGGGCGGGTTGGCCGGGCACGCGGGCCTTTTTGGTCCGGCCGTGGATGTGGCGCGGTTCGGCGCGGCCTGGCTGGAGGCACTCGAGACGGGAGAGTGGTTGTCACGGGAGCTGGTCGCGCGGTCCATCGCTCCTCGGCCGTTGGGCAGGGGCCTCGGATGGGATCTCAAGAGCCCCCGGGGATCATCGGCGGGGGATCTCATGGGGGAGCGGACCTTCGGACATCTCGGGTTCACCGGCTGTTCCCTGTGGGTGGATCCTGATGCGGGGTTATCCGTGGCGTTGCTCACCAACCGGGTTCATCCGAGCCGGGACAACGAAGCTATCCGCGAGTTTCGACCGCGCTTTCACGACTTGGTTGTAGAAACGAACCTGGGTGCAGGTTGATTTTTTTGGGGGGCCTGTGCCTATTTTTCTGAGGGGTCGGTTCCGGGAGGTTGCGGCAACTCGCAGTCCGGAGCGTCCTCTACATGCACCGGGAACCTCGGAGTGGTACCGGCGGCGGTGGCGCGCTTGCGAGTTTGGCCAGATCTGGTCCTCTTTCGCTTGGCGATCATCTTCATCTTTTTGGTCGGCGAAGTCATGACATCCTCCTGCGGCCGGAACCCAAGCGGACCGGCAAAGCGGAAGGCAATTTAGGTCGAACTTCGTGCCACGTCAACAAGAATTCAATGGTATGGTCGTTCCCTGAACGGGGGCTGGAGACGTTTTCACCGGGGGAATGTAAAATCTTTGCCTATTCTTATTCAGATTGAATCGCTTGAATTGAATCTTTGTCGTAGAAGCAGGCGGACCAATGGGGCACAGCGCTCCTTGAGCCATGATCACGAAGGATAAGAACATGAGAGATCGAAAACTTGCGAGATGGGCAATAACTCTGGGTGGCGCAATGCTGGTGATCGGGTGTGCCCAGACCACGGTGTCCACCTCATCTCCGAAACACCCTGCGGCGGCGGCGGACGGCGACGGGCCGGCGTTCGCGGATGTCCTCAATGCCTCCGATGCTCCCGGGGGAGCGGAAGCGGTGGTGTTGAAGTCTGCGGTGACCGAGGTGACCGTTTACTCGGACCGGGCACGGGTGACTCGCCAGGCCAAAACGGAGGTGACTACCGAATCCAGGGTCTATGCCTTCCGGAACCTCCCCGGCTGGGTGGATGACGGATCAGTCCGCGTCTCGGCCAGCGCGGGTCGGATCGTGGACGTTCGGGTGGAGCGCAGTTTTCTGGCCAAGGCCACTGACAAGAGCTGGCAGAAGGCCGAGGCGGAGTATCAGGATCTGATAAACAAACTGGCGGCCCTGAACGACGAAATCAGCGTTCTCGATGCTCAGAAAATCCAGATAGAGGCCATCAAGGCGTTCTCGCTGGAGAAGATCACCAAGGACACCACCATCGGCGACATCAGCGTCGAGAGCTACGGTGCGGTGCTGGACTTCATCAGCGATTCCCTGCGCAAGACCGCGAAAGCGCGCCGCGAGGTTCAGATCGAGCGCGAGGAGATCACGCCGGAGCACGAGGCCAGCGCGCGGCGGCTCGAGGAAATGAAGAGTCTGGGGCAGCTGGAAGAGACCACGGTGCTGGTGACGTTGCAGGCCAGCCGTGCCACGCCGAGCGCCATCGATCTGACCTACATGATGCCAGGGGCAACCTGGGAGCCGATGCACGAGCTGCGAGTGAGCACCTCCGACTCGAAGGAGGTCGAGGTGATCTCGTTTGCGGCGGTCACCCAGACAAGCGGAGAGGACTGGGGAAAGGCAGAGTTGTCCTTCTCTACCCAATCTACCGTCCAGTCGGTGCGGATCCCGGAGCTCGAGCAGCTGACCCTGGGCGATACCCACACGGCGACCCGCCTCCTCACGAGCAAGCTGTCGTCCTTCAGCCGGGCGCAGAAGGCCTTTGAAGGGCAAAGCCAGCTGTGGAACAAAGTTCATCAGAAGTCGTCCGGAAGAATTGAACGCCTGAACTTCGAGCAGGTCTATCAGAGCAACATGGAGTACCTGCAGGTGGTTCAGAGCAAGACAGTCCAGATCTTCGAGACGCTCAAGAATCGCGGGACAACCGCCCACTTCAAGGCGAAAACCGCGCACAGCGTCCGTGGTGATGGCCATCCGACCAGAATGCGCATCGGCCGCAGCACTCTCAAATCCAGGCAGAAGATCGTCGCGGTGCCCGAGCAATCCCTGAACGCCGCTCGCACCCTGGAGATGGTCAACTCTACGGACCTGCCGTTCCTTCCGGGCAAGGTCGCCCTCTATCAGGACGGCACGTTCCTCGGTATGACCGATATCAACTTCATAGCGCAAGGAGAGAGTTTCTCCCTTTTCGTCAGCGTCGCCGATCATCTCAAGCTCTCTCGCAAGCTCGATCGCAAGCACAGCTCGCTGGTCCACAAGAAGCGAAGCAGGATGCGCGTGGCGTTCATCGTGACCGTCGAGAACCTCTCTGACGAAAAAACCGCGGTCACGCTGGCCGATCGAATTCCCGTGTCGGAGAACCGGAACATCAAGGTCAGCAACATCAAGATCACCCCCGCCGGCAAGGCCGACTCGCACGGCATCCTGCGCTGGGACCTGACGCTGAAGCCGAAGGAGACGCGCCAGTTCCGGATCAGCTACCAGGTCGAGTATCCCCGCGAGCTGGTCCTCGACGCGCGCCGCAAACGCGCCGCGCAACCGGCCATGCCGAATCCCTCACAGGCCAGCCCTGTGAGCCGAGAGAAATACAAGATCCAGGATCAGTTGATGGATCTGGAAGAAATGCTTTAGAAAAAATGCGCAACGCTCTGTTGATTATTTCACTCGCGCTCATTGTCGTCCTCGGTTTCAGCTTCGGCTGCGGCGCGACGTGCGATCGTATCGAGAAAGATCGCAATAAGTTTCTCGAACGCGTGGCCTCCAATGAGGATACCCACATGGAGGTGACGATCCCATTCGTCACGGCCGATAAACTCATCAGCCGCCAGGTCTCGAAGATGAAGCCCATGGACATCGACGTCCCGGGTATGGGAAATCTCGGCTCCTACTTCGGCAAGCTGAGCATCAAGCCGCGGGGGGTGAAGCTCCGGGCGGCCCGGGAAAACCACGTGGGGCTCCGGCTCAAGTTCGACGTGCGGGAGAGCGGCAAGAAGGTGTTCACCATGTCGGTGGACACGGAGATCAAGCCCAAGATCGATCTCGAGAAGGGGGTCGTTGCCATAGGATTCGGACCCAAAGATCTCAAGTCGGTGAAACCGAAGATGTCAAAGGGCGCCAAAAAAGACCTGGGGGGGCTCATTTACAAGAAGATCCCCAGGGCGGCGCGCATGTTCGTTTCCCGCAAGATCGTGGACCAGGCGGCCGGCAGCATAGTCTCTTTTCTCGTTTCGAGTTTTTACAAGACGTTCAAGGACAAGCTGTTGCCGAAGATGGGGGACCTGAGCAGGATCGAGCTCCAGTTGCCGGACGTTCCGGTCCGCAAGCTCACCATTCGCTCGTTTGGCAAGGCCGGCGGAGCCCTGCGATTTCTTATCGTCACCGATCTACCCGTGCGCAAGGGCATCGTCTCTGACGACGAGGATCCCACGGTGCTCCCGGACGGGCTCATTGCCGTTCGCACCTCCGGGTCCACCCTGGCGCAGATGGCCAACTGGGCGATGGCGAAGGGGCTGGTGCCCGACAGGTACGACAAGAAGGGTAAACCCAGGAAGGACGGGGAGCTGCGCCCGGGCCTCGACTGGATCCCCGGCAAGCGCCCCATGAAGATCTACATCTGGGATCTGGACAAGCCCTGCATGCGCGTGGATATGGGGGCAAACGCGAAGGTGTTGGTAAAGGGCGACAAGGTGGAGATCAAGGCGACCGACGCGAAGGTAGAGAACGTTGACGCATCGGCGTTCACCAAGGCCGGCGTGTGGTTCTATGCCCTGTGGAAGGACGCCATCAAGATGTCGAAGAAGGCCTCCTCCGAAATGAAGTTCAAAGTTGCGGGTCAGAAGATGGTGTCAAAAGTTGTGATGGCCGAACTTGACGACGACGAACTGACAGTGGGGTTGAGCCTTGTAGCGGAAAAGTAGGCGCCTCGTCCTCGTGCTACCCTGCGAAGCTCGCTTGCGAGCGAAGCAGGGCAAACCAAAAGCGAACTACGGCGTCTTGCACATGAAGGCTCTCTCCTCGTCGCAGGGGTAGGTCATCCAGCCGAGCACTGCGTGATATGAGACGCAATCCAGGTATTGTGCCCACTCGGGCGGGAACACGATGAGCCAGTTCTCCCAGTCCAGTGGCGATCCATCGGTCCAGGTGAAGTCTCCTTCCTGCGCGATATCGTTGAGCCCAATCCAGCTCTCGTAGATGCCGGTGTTCCCTATGAACTCATAGACGAGCTGGGTTCCCGTCGCCTCGTCGTGGATGGATGCCAGCTCCAGGCCCTTGTCGATGCAGGACTGGCGAGCGTCGCTCCACGAGGCCTCGTGAAAGCACAGAAAATAGTTCTCCGTGTCATTTCCCGTCACGTCGATGCAGTCCGGGCATCCCGGGCCGTCGTCGATTACCTCGTTGCAGTCGTCGTCCCGGTAGTTGCACACCTCGGTTGCGCCCGGGTGCACACTCGGCTCGAGATCGTTGCAATCTTCGGTGCAGGCGTTGAAGGTGTCGCTGTCGTTGTCCACGAACTCACCGACGAGGCACGGGAGCCATTGTGACAGCGCCTCTTCACGAACCTCGATGAAGTCGAGGACCTGATCCATATAGTAATCCACGGTGGCCGGATCCCCGAACTCCTGCGCCTCCTCGTTCATGACCGGCTCCACCAGGGTCCGGGCGTCCAGGGCAATGCTCCACAAATCGATCTCCTCCGCCCGATCGATCACATCCAGGAACGCCTGGTGAAGTTGCTCCGAGCATTCCTCGAAATCGATGCACAGGGCGTGCACCCGACCGCCGCTGAACATTGCATCCAGACCGAATTTCGGTGACTCCCAGGACGGGCCTGGAGATTTCATGATGCCTTCGTAGCTTCCGAGCAATTCCTCCGAGTCGAATAGTTGGTCGATTCCCCAGGGGAGGAAGGTCCAGGTGTCGTCGGAGAGCTTGTGGTGGATCATGAAATTGTTGGTGGACCAGCCGTAGCCGTCCCAGTGGGCCAGGTACATTTCCGTGGCGGCGAAGGTGAGGTATTCCTCCACGTCCAGATACTGCCCCAGCGCGGCCATGATATCGTCGCCCGGCCCGATGGCGTCCAGCGCTGCGGCTACTTCCAGCAGATCGTCTTTGGAGATGTCATCCCCGTTGTCCTGATCGAAGTAGTCGAACGAGTCGCCGGTGAGATCCGAGCCCTCTCCCTCGTACAGGTTGCCGTCATCGGCTCCGTACCATTTCTCCAGGAACTCGTCGTTGTCCGGCGT
>JAUVAN010000059.1 GCA_030591725.1 Deltaproteobacteria bacterium | reverse complement strand
TTGTTCACCAAGGACCTTGTGACCTACGCCAGGCCGTCGGGCGAGGAGCCGACGTTGATCAGGATCGGCGAGCTCATGGAGCGCTCGCTCTCGTTTTGCGAGCACCTCGTCGGCCAGCACAACGCGATCGTGTCTCTTGATATCGAAGAAAACCTCGAACCAATTTATGGGATCCACGGGCAGCTGGAGCAGGTCTTCGTCAACCTGCTCACCAACTCGTGCCACGCACTCTCCCCACAGGGCGGCACTATCGCCATATCGGCCAGGCCCCTGGGCGAAGATCGAATCGAGGTGCGGTTCGCGGATACGGGGCAGGGCATCCCCAAAGAAAATCTATCGCAGGTCTTCGAACCATTCTTTACGACCAAAGATCATGGCGACGGGACCGGCCTGGGCCTGTCGATCGTGCGAAATATCCTGCGCAACCACGAAAGCAAAATTACCGTGGAAAGCGAGGTCGGCAAGGGTACGGTCTTCACCATTGCCTTCTATACCGGTTAACAACGGAGGTTTGTCATGAAGAGCGCTCTGATTTTTATTGTTTTCATTTTTATAGCGGCCCTCGGATGCGAATCGGCCAAGGACGCCGGACGTGGCGGTGACACGGATACCGATACCGATACCGATACCGATAACGATTCGGACACTGACACCGACTCGGATACCGGTGACGCCATCTGTGACGAGACGGATTTCTCCATAGAACTGGCGCCGGTGCGCCTCATGATCCTCCAGGACATGTCCTATTCCATGGCGGACCCGGCCGTGGCAGATCCGACCAACTGGTCCCATACGGTTCCCGCGCTGAACACCATGCTCACCAACTGGACCGCGACGCAGATCGAATTCGGGTGGGACATCTTCCCGGACGGCAGCTCCACGGCGATGCAGGGGTGCCACGTGGATGAACTGGTTCAGATCGACACGGCCCCGGGAAACGAGGCCGCAATCGCCGCGTACATCAACAGCAACACCCCGGACGGAGCATCGACGCCGCTGTATTGCGGAATGGCCAATTTCCTGGATACAGGTTATTCGCCTCTTTTTCAGGACACAGCGGCGGCCAGCTACATGCTGGTGGTATCGGACGGTCAGGGCCTTTGCGGCGAGGACTGCTGCACGACCCTGACCCCCTTCGCCAACCCCCAATGCGTGACCACCGAGAATGAACTCGAGCTGCTTACACAGGATCTCGTCGCTGCGGGCATCGGAGTCTTCGTGATCGGTTTCGGTTCCGGCGTGGACGCCGACCAGCTCAACGCCATTGCATCCAACGGCGGGCTCCCGGCGCCGTACGACGAGTTCATCCCGGCAAACAACCAGCTGAGCCTCGAGGGCGCCCTCAACGAGATCGCCTCCCAGGTGATCACCTGCATCTACAACATCGGCACCCCGGACGCATCGGCCAACCCCGATGACGTCAACTTCTATTTCGATGGAGTGATCGTGTACTACGATGAGGACTGCGCCGTGGGATCGGGCTGGACCTGGGTCGATGCCGCGCACACCCAGGTGGAGTTCTGTCCGGACGCCTGCGATCAGCTCCAGGACGGCAGCGTCAACAACATCAAGGCGACCTGGGGATGTCCTACCGAAATTATTGAGTAGGCTACAGGAAGCTCAGGCTGTCACGCGGGTGCCCCGGGACTTGCCGAGGGCGGCGTTGTAGATGGCGTCAGGCTCAGTCATCTTGTAGACGAGGATGTCCACGTTGTTCTCGCGACACAGCGTGGCAGCGGTCAGGTCCATCACGCCCAGCTTGCGCTCCACCATCTGGTCTATGGTGAGCGTGTCGAACCTGGATGCGTCCGCGTGCTTCACCGGATCCTTGTCGTAAACCCCGTCGACCTTGGTGCCCTTGAGCAGGAGATCGCAACCGAGCTCCGCGCAACGCAGGGCGGCGCCGGAATCCGTTGAAAAGAACGGGTTGCCGGTACCTCCGCAAAAAACGGCCAGCCCACCGGAGTCAATGACCTCGAGCGCACGATCCCGTGTGTAGAGCTGCCCGATGGGGCCCATGGGGCGCGCGGTGAACAACTCCGCCGCGCTTCCAGCCCTCCGGACCGCGTCTCGCAGGGCCAGCCCGTTGATGACTGTGGCCAGCATGCCCATCTCGTCGGCGGTTACCCGGTCCATGCCCCCGGCGGCGGCCTTGATTCCACGAAAGATGTTTCCACCTCCCGCAACCGCGCCCACTCGAGCCCCGTCACCGAGTGCCCGTGCGATCTGTGCCGCAACCGAGTCGAGAACCTCGGGATCGAGGCCCGTGCCGCCGGATCCCGCAAGGACCTCCCCTGACAATTTGAGAATCACGCGTGGTATTGCAGACATCGGATCTGTCAGCTGGCGCCGGTGAGTTCGGCCACCTCGGCGGCTATATCGTGTTCGCGCTTTTTCATACCCTCACCCACTTCGTACCGGACAAAACGGCGGATGGTGATCTTCTCTCCGGTGGAGGCAGTCAAGCTGGTGGCGAGTTGCCCCACCGTGATCTCCGAGTTCTTGACGAAAATCTGATCCAGGAGACAGTTTTCCTTCTTCCACTTGGCGATCTTGCCCTGGACGATCTTGGGAACGATCTTTTCGGGCTTGCCCTCGGCTGCAACCTGAGCGGCGAAGATCTCCTCTTGCTTGTTCAGGTCCGCCTCGGAGATCTCGTCCTCGTTGACGTAGGACGGGTTCATGGCCGCAACGTGCATCGCCACATCCTCGCAAAGCAGCGTGAACTCGTCTCCGCGTGCCACGAAATCCGTTTCGCAATTGATTTCGACAATCGTAACAATCCGCCCGCCGTCGTGAATATAGGTTCCTATCTTGCCCTCGGCTGCGATTCGCCCCGTCTTCTTTGCCGCCTTTGCGATGCCCCGCTTCTGCATCTCCTCAATGGCTTTTTCCATATCGCCATCGACATCGTTCAATACGTTCTTGCAATCGACAACACCGGCCCCGGTGCGCTCGCGCAACTCTTTGATTAATTCCATGCTGATCTTTGCCATGGTTCAAGCTCCTTTCTCGGTCGTTCTATTTTTTTGAATCTGCCCTGGGCTTGCGATCTCCGCCGGACCTGGGCCTGCGTGCCACTTCGACCTTCGGTCCGCTACCGGCCTGGCTGGCGACAGCCCCGCCGCCCTTGGAGAACTCACGCCGCCGCTTGACACCCTCGAGGCACGCGTCCGCCATCTTGGAGGTCACCAGTTTGATGGCTCGGATGGCGTCGTCGTTGCCGGGAATGGGGATATCGATGTTGTCCGGGTCACAGTTGGTGTCGGTCAGGGCGATGAGCGTAATGCCCAGCTTCTTCGCCTCGGCCACGGCAATGGACTCCTTGTTGGGATCCACCACAAAGACGGCGGAGGGCAGCTGTTCCATATCCTTGATCCCGCCCACGAACTTGATGAGCTTGGCGTGTTCCTTGTCGAGCTTGAGGCGCTCCTTCTTGACCAGGGCTTCGAACGTACCGTCCGTGCGCATGACCTCGATGGCGCGCATTCGCTCGATGGTATTCTTGATAGTGCGGAAGTTGGTGAGTGTGCCGCCAAGCCATCGATTGGTGACCGAATGCATCCCTGCGCGCTCGGCCTCCTCGGCCAATACCTCCATCGCCTGGCGCTTGGTGCCCACGAAAAGAACTTGCCCGCCCTTTCCGACGAGGTTAACCAGAGACTCGTAAGCCTGGTTGAACAACTGCTGAGTGAGGCGCAGGTCCACGATGTGAATACCGTTGCGAATTCCGAAGATGTACCGCTGCATCTTGGGGTTCCAGCGCTTGGCGTGGTGGCCCAGATGAACGCCGGACTCGAGGAGTTCTCGCAGAGACACAATGTCCTTTTTCTTGCCGGTCGGCTCGGCAACCGGGGCAGGCGCGGGCGCAGCCTCGGGCGCAGGCGCGGGCACAGCCTCGGGCGCGGTTTTGGCTGGACTGGTGGCTTCGGCCTTGTCGGCCTTTGGGGAATCGGTCATATTTTCCTCCGGGTTGAAAGGGCTCGGGACCTTTGTCCTTTCGCCCACCGCCGCCCCTTTACCCGCGCTCAATCCGCCGTTGCAGTTTTTGCATTGACGGACACCCTCGAGCACGGCCGCGAAATTAATCGCGGACGGGGCGTGAGTATTTCCCCGGCAACATCACCGGGGTCGAGTCCTGTAACACGACCGCGTCAGGCAGGCAAGTACTCATGCAGCGCAATAATGTAGCCTTGGGCGGAAAGTTGAAAAAATGAAAATGCCCCGATCCGGAGAGGCGATCCGGATCGGGGCGTGGCTTGGCCCCGGGAGAGTTTGGGACCCAAAGAACCTAAATAAGCTTTAATTATTCATCGAAATTCAATTCTTGAACTTCGTCATCATCATCATCTTTATAATTGTCGACATAGAGATCTCTTGCCAGGTCATCTACACTCAGCTGGAACGTTCCGACCCTGCGACGCTCCGTCTCTTCGAATTCTTTCCATGTGCGATAGGTTGCTTCCGATTTCATTTCGCCCTCTTTGTTCCGCTTCAGATTTTTGCCCGTTGTTGTTCATGTTGTGAGCTATCTCACCTGCACCCACAATGTAGGACATGTGCGTTGATGTGTCAAAAAAAGTGTCCATTGGGAATCGAAGGCCCCCATTCCTCGTTGACCATTTGGTTTCAGAAAAAATTGAATTGTATTCAGCATTGCCTGAAATCTGACGAAAGAAATGGTGGACGCCTTGCTGTTTAAGGATTATCTTTATAATTGGATTGAGTTGTTCAATCATTGTGAAGACACTTTTCTTTTTCCCGGTGTTTCGGTGGGAGGTATCTCATGAAGCCCACGAGGGCTGTCGGCGTGATCGGTTACGGCGGATATATTCCCCGATACAGGATTGACGCGGCCGAAGTGGATCGAGTGTGGAGGGGCTCCGGCAAGAAGGAGGGGCGTTCCTTCAAGGCGGTCCCGGGACCGGACGAGGACACCACCACCATCGCCATCCAGGCCGCTCGTAACGCCATGGACATGGCCTCCATAGATCCGGAGGAGCTGCGGGCCGTGTGGTTTGGAACTGAATCGAAACCCTACGCGGTAAAGCCAACCTCCACTATCGTGGCCGACGCAATAGGCGCGCTGCCCCACGCAAACGCAGCGGATTGGGAGTTCGCGTGCAAGCCTGGAACAGAGGCCATGCAGGCGG
This sequence comes from Deltaproteobacteria bacterium, assembly GCA_030591725.1. Taxonomy (GTDB): domain Bacteria; phylum Myxococcota_A; class Polyangia; order JAAYKL01; family JAAYKL01; genus JAUVAN01. The sequence goes on along the minus strand of JAUVAN010000059.1, from coordinate 10,087 downwards.
CCATCGGCATGGTGGGGAGTGACATGGCTCGATATGCCATGTGCGGCGGCGCCGACACGGCACAGGCCAAGCCCGGAGATGTGCTCGAATACACCACCGGCGCCGGGGGCGCTGCCTTTATACTCGGGCCCGGACAGGAGAGCGTGGCCGTATTGCAGGCATCCACATCGTACGTCACCAACACCACAGACTTCTTCCGCAGGGAGGGGCAGGAATATCCGAACCATGGTCAGCGGTTCACCGGCGAGCCCGCGTACTTTCACCATATCCGCTCATCGGTGACGACGCTGATGGAAGAGATCGGCGCGGGTCCCGGGGACTTCACATTCGCGGTCTTCCACCAGCCCAACTCCCAGTTTCCGTTGCGTGTGGCGGCGGAGCTCGGGTTCGCCCGCGATCGTGTTGAACCCTTCGTCCTGACCAACCTGGTGGGTAACACTTATTCCGGCGCCGCGATGCTCGGCTTCGCCAAAGCGCTGGACGTCGCTTCTCCCGGAGATCGGATCCTGCTCGCCTCGTACGGGTCCGGGGCCGGGTCGGATGCTTTCTCCTACGAGGTCACCGATAAAATTATTGAGGTTCGCAAGAGGGGAGTACCCATAGAGCGCTACCTCAAACGCAAGAAATTGGTGGATTACGCAATGTACGCAAGATACCGCGGCAAGCTGCGGCGCAACTAGATATGGTAGACCGAATTGAAATAGTCGGTATTGGAAGAACCTGCGCAAAAGAGCGCTGGACACGGGGTCTGGTGGATCTCGCGGTGGAGGCCGCCGGAGCCGCCCTCGATGACGGGGGTGGTGTTTCCCCATCTGCGGTGATCGTCAGCAACGCCCTCGGCGGCGCTCTCGGAGATCAGCAGAATCTGGGCACGTTCACGGCTTCCCACATCGGCCTGGGAAAAGTGGAGACCCACTCGGTTTCCAGCGACGAAGCCTCGGGCGGCGCCGCGTTGAGGTTGGCTTCCGCCCTGGTGGGGGCGGGGATGCACGAGGCCGTGCTGGTCGTGGGCGCCGAAAAAACGAGCGACGCCTTGCCGGATGAGCTGGAGTCCGTTCGCGCGAACGGGTTGGACGCCACGCGCGAAGCCGGATTCGGGTTCGGACCGGCCGTCGCTTCCGGTCTCGGTATGCAGCGGTATGTGGCGCAGCACGGGATTGACAGGAGCCTCTTTTACCATCTTGCTTCTACGGCCCACCTGCACGGGGCAAGAAACCCATTCGCCTTCCTGCCCTGGGAGCTCTCGTTCGATCAATACATCCACTCCCCGGTGTTGGCCGATCCGCTCACAGTATGTGATCTGGCGCCCAACTGCGACGGCGGAGCTGCTGTGCTGATCCGAAAGGGATCCGAAAGATCGTCATCATCGGTCAACATCCTCGGATCGGCATCCGTGTCGGCGCCCACGGGAATTTCGGAACCAATAATCTCTCTCTCGCTTGGCGCAGCGGCCCATTGCGCAACGCTGGCTCTTCGCGACGCCGGGTTGAGCATCGGGGATCTCTCGTTCCTGGACCTGCACGATTCCAGCTCCTTCATCGCCGCGCTTTCCATCGAGGCGGTGGGCCTCGCGAAGCCCGGAGAGGCATTACTACTGGCCAAAGACGGTCATTTCCGATTCGACGGCCCGGCGCCCCTGTGGACATTCGGCGGTCTCAAGGCCAGGGGAAACGCACCAGGCGCCGACGGCCTTTATCAGGTGGTGGAAGCGACACTCCAGCTGAGGGGTGACGCAGGAAAAAGCCAGATCGACGGCGCGGACCGGGCTTTTGTCCAGTGTCTCGGAAGTTTCGGAGCGACGGCGGTCGCGCACGTGTTGGGATAGGAACCCCATCCCGGCCTTCCCCTGAGATAGGGGAAGGGGAGGGTGATGGAGGCCAGCTTTTAAGGAGGTTTGTCCATGCACTTCGCCCGTTCGTGGAGACAGCAATCATCGAATCTGAGGCTCGTCGGGAGCCGGTGCGCATCTTGCGACGCGATCTTCTTTCCCGAGCGGATTCGCTGCACAGGATGCGGTTCCTCCGAACTGAAAGATTATCGGTTGAGTGGGCGCGGAACCATTTCCACTGTTACCAGGGTGTTCGAAGCGCCCCGCGGGTTCGAGTCGCAGGTCCCTTATTTCGCGGCGCTGGTCGAGCTGGAGGAGGGGCCCATTATCTGTGCAATGCTCACGGACGTTGATCAGGAGGACGTCTCGGTGGGGAAAAAAGTATCCATGGTCACCCGCCGCATTCTCGCCCACGGGGACGACGGCCCCATCATCTACGCCTACAAGTTCACACCCGAACTGGAGGGCTGAAATGCCGTCGAGCAGCGAGAAGAGAAAAGCGGATCACCTTTCCCTGTGTGCCACAGATGATGTCGCATATAAAAACAAGACCACCTTGTTCGAACAGATAGAGCTGATCCCGAGGGCCTTGCCGGAGCTCCGGATACAGGACGTGGACACAGGCACGAGCATCGCTGGCAAGTCTCTTGCCGCGCCCCTGTGGATAAGCGCGATGACCGGTGGCGGCTCGGAAGCCGTCGCCATCAACAAGGAACTGGCCGCCACGGCACAGGAGCTGGGAATCGGATTTTGCCTCGGCAGTATGCGTCCCATGTTGAGCGATCCCGCGCGCGCGGCTGATTTCAAGGTGCGTGATGTCGCCCCTGACGCCCTGGTGATGGGGAACATCGGCGCCACCGAGATCATGCGAAACGGCCCCGGGCCTTCGCTTGAGGCCATCGCAAAAATTGGCGCAGATGGCATCGGCATTCACCTCAACCCGATGATGGAGTTGATCCAGCCGGGGGGTGACACGGATTTCACGGGCGTCATCGACGCCATCGCGGCGCTCGTCGAAGCGGCGGGGGATGACCTGACGGTCTTTGTAAAGGAAACAGGTTGCGGCCTGTCGTGGCGTGACGGAGAGGATCTGAAAAAGGCAGGAGTGGGGGTCGTGGAGGTGGCGGGCGCCGGCGGAACATCCTGGATCGGGGTCGAAACGCTCAGAGCCGATGGCGCCCAGGAGAGGGCCGGAAAGATCATGTGGGACTGGGGAATTCCCACTGCGGTCTCCACCGCGTGGATGGTGGATAAGAGCTTCACGGTCATCTCCTCCGGTGGCATTCGCAGCGGTCTCGACATTGCCAGGGCCGTCGCCATGGGCGCCGCGCTCACCGGAGTGGCCGCGCCCCTGATCCAGGCCCGTGAGAAGGGCGGCATCAGTCTGGTGCGAGAATATCTCGACGATCTGATCTTCGGCCTGAAGATTGCTATGGTCGGCTGCGGCGCCGCCGATCTCGCGGCCCTCTCTTCTGTTCCACGGGTTCTCGGACCCGATCTCTCCCGCTGGATCGAAACCGGCTGGCAGGGGAGATGAACGAGAAGATCGCTATTGCGCGGGCGCCGGCCAATGTGGCCCTCGTCAAATACTTCGGAAAGCGGGATGTAGATCTGAACCTGCCGGCAGCCGGGAGTCTTTCCCTGACCCTCACGCCCCTCGAGACGACGACGGAGGTTCAGACGGATCCCTCGCTCGCGTCCGATGAGATTTTCATGGACGGCGTGATCGCCGATCCGTCCTTTTCAAGGAGAGTATCCGGGTTTCTGAACCTGGTCAGGGAAATGGCAGGAGCCCGCATCCACGCCCGGGTTCGCACGCAGAACAACTTTCCCACGGCGGCCGGGCTCGCCTCGTCCGCATCGGGGTTCGCAGCCCTCGCCGTTGCCGGCTCCAAGGCGTACGATCTGTCCCTGGACGAGCTGCGTCTTTCTGCCCTGGCCCGCAGGGGATCCGGTTCAGCTGCGCGATCCATCCCCGGCGGGATCGTCGTGTGGGAAAAAGGAGAACAACGGGACGGTCTCGACAGCACGGCCCGATCCATCGCGGACCCGGGAGACTGGGATCTGCGACTGATCGCGGGAGTGACCGATCCCGGCCCCAAAAAGATCGGCTCCACCGAGGCCATGGAGTGCACCAGGAAAACCTCGCCTTACTACGCCGGGTGGATCGAATCGACGAGGGTGGACCTCGCTGAGGCGATCGCGGCTGTCAATGACCGAAATCTCGAAAAACTCGGGGAGATTACCGAGCGATCTGCCCTCTCGATGCACGGAGCTGCCCTCGCCGCCCGGCCGGCGATCTTGTTCTGGAATGGGGTAACTGTAGAGGCCTTGCACCTGGTTCGAGAGCTTCGGGCGAAAGGACTTCAGGCCTGGTTCACCTGCGACGCGGGACCCCAACCCAAGATATTATGTTCGCCAGACGATGAATTATCCATCGCTGACGCCCTTTCGCAATTACCCGGGATAACAGACATAATCCGTTGCAAACTCACCTCCGGTGCGCGGTTAATCTAAGGCCCTGCTTACTCGCTCAATACCCTTTTCATGACTCCGCTGAACGAAGATCGGTTCTCCAGCTCACGGAAGTCCATGTTCACGAGTTCCCACCCCTGCTCGCCGAGCTCGTTCAGGTATTTCTCGATGGACTCCCGGGTCTTGCCCTTGAACAGCCCGTCGCGCCGGATGTCTTTCGAGTCCACCACCTTGTACTCCCACTTCTTCATTTTTCCCCTCCGGTTTTCGGCCGATCGATAATTTCCAGAAGCTGCTCCACCCGGTTCATCGAATCCTCGGGCCACACGTCGCGGCCGCCTTCGAGTAAAAGTCTCGCAATCTCTATTCGCCTCAGGGTCATCTCGATCTCGACCAGGGCCAATCGCGCCCGTGGATCGCGCGGTGACCTGCCCGCGCCGGCCACCAACAACGACCTGGCCTCGTAGGGTCGCCCCGCCTGCTCCAGCCACGCGGCCCTCTGAGTGGCGCCCTCCACATCTCCGTGGCTCAAGGCCGGCAAGGAGCGCACGTGACGCACGATCCTGTCCGCGAGCCGCGCATCGCACAACGCCCGGATCAGCTCCAGGCGAATCTCCGAGTCTTTCGGGTCCATGCGGACTGCCGCTTCCAGGAAATCGATACCCTTCTCCGTGGCCCCCTCCTCAAGGTGAACGCTCGCCAACCTGACAATGGCCGATGTGTCGTCACCGCCCGACTCCATGTACAATGTCAGTCGATCCACCGCCTCCTCGTGATCCCCCGCCTCATCGGCCACCTCACCCAGAGCCCTGAGGGCGCCCAGGTTGAGGGGCTCGGCCACGAGCACTTTACGATACAGCTCGACGGCTTTTTTCGGCTCGCCGGCGTGACGATGGCGATCGGCAAGCCACATGGCCGACTCGACACCCTCCGGCTCCACACGCAGACCATGTCTGGCCGCATCGACGGCCTTTCCGTCTTCTCCCATCGCGGCGTACAACCGGGCCAGCGCAAGCCAGGCGACTTGCGCGGTCGGCTCGATGAGAACAGCGCGGGCCAGATGCCTTTTCGCCCTCCCGTACTCTCCGAGATTCATCAGTATTTCGGCGTATTCGGTGCGCAGCAGGAAATCGTCAGGATCCGAGAACAGGGCCTCCTCCATCTCATCCGCCGCGCCTTCGAAGTCTCCCCTTTTCGCGAGGATCTCCGCTCGCACCATGTGCTCATACGAGTTGTAGGAGCCGTATGTTCTTCCCTCGAACCTGCCGATCTCCAGATTCACGGTGGCCTGCTTCGTGTCCAGCACTCGACTTCCACCGCCGCACCCGGCGAGAGCCATACACACCGCTGTGACAACAAAAGATGTGAAGATCCGCATCCATCTTGCATAACAACAGTTGGTTTTAATGTCATGCCCTTAAGACGGGTAGACCTCGAAGCTAGCCTTTGGTACCTTTCAATCCATGCCGACCAAGCGCCGCATTCTGATTATCGAAGATGAGAAGGACCTGATCCTCGGACTCACGGACGCATTTACCTTCGAGGGATTCGAGGTGAGCTCGGCGGACACCGGAGAGAAGGGCATCGAACTGGCGGAGAAGATCAACCCGGATCTCGTCGTGCTCGATCTGATGCTCCCGGGGAAAAACGGATTTCAGGTGTGTCAGGAGCTTCGGGCAAAGGACCAGATGGCGCCCATCCTGATCCTCTCCGCTCGATCCCAGGAAAACGACATCATCCGAGGCCTGGAGGCGGGCGCCGACGATTACGTCACCAAACCGTTTTCCTTCGGCGAGCTGCTGGCTCGTGTGAGGACTATCTTTCGCCGGGTGGACGCGGCCAAACAGCGGGTCTCTTCCACGGTTTCTGTGGGTGACGCACAAGTTGACCTGGACACCCACAACGCCCTCGTGCGCGGGGAACAAGTCGATCTTGGCTTCTATGCCACGGCTATCCTGCAACTTCTGGACGAGCGACGCGGGGAGCCTGTCTCCAGGGATGAGATCCTCGATGTGGTCTGGGGGATGGACGCGAACCCGACCAACCGGACCGTGGACAACTTCATCATGAAGTTGCGACGGAAGCTCGAGGAGGATCCCGCCCAGCCGAGACACATCCTCACGGTATACGGGCAGGGTTACAAGCTGGTGTGAGCATGGGAGAACTCATCTACCTGGATTACAACGCCACCACGCCTGTGGACCCGCGCGTCTTCGAACGCATGACGATCTTTCTGGAAAAAAAGTGGGGCAATCCCTCCAGCGGCCATCCCATCGGACGCGACGCGGCGGAGGCGATTGAGATGGCCAGGGCCCAGGTGGCCGGCCTCATCGGATGCAACACGTCGGAGATCCTGTTCACCTCCGGCGGAACGGAGGCCAACAACCTGGCCATCCTGGGGGTTGCAGGGAACCACAGTGAGCCCGGGCGCATCATCACCACCACCATCGAGCACCCTGCAACCGAGGAACCGTGCGCACACCTCGAGAGAAACGGCTGGACGGTGACCCGCGTGCCCGTTGACTCCCTTTGTCGGCTCGAAATCGACGAGATGCGAGAGGAGATCTCCCGTGGAGCGAACCTGGTCACGATCATGCACGCCAACAACGAAACTGGTTCGTTGCAGCCCATAAGCAAGATCTCGACAGCCGCCAGAGATCGGGGGATTCCGGTTCATACGGACGCGGCCCAGTCCATCGGCAAGATTCCGGTAAAGGTGGACGAGCTTGGTGTGGATCTGCTTTCCATCGCCGGGCACAAGCTGTACGCGCCCAAGGGCGTCGGCGCCCTCTTCATCAGGACAGGTGTCGAACTCACACCCGTTCTGAGGGGAGCCGCCCAGGAGAGAGGCCTCAAGCCGGGGACCGAGAACGTGGCGGGGATTGCCGCCCTTGGGGAAGCCTGCGCCATCGCCGAGGAGAACCTGATCTCACATGCGGAAAAGGAGCGCGATCTGCGCGATGATCTCATGGAACGCCTGGCGGCGGCCATTCCTGATCTACGGGTCAACGGTCACGAGGTTGAGAGGCTACCCAACACTCTGAACGTCATCTTTCCGGGAATTCGCGGGAGCCAGCTTCTCGCTCAATGTGACGGGATCGCGGCCTCCACCGGCGCCGCCTGCCACGAGGGCGGCGTGGAGGTTCCGTCCAGTGTGCTATCGGCCATGGGAATTCCCCCCGAGGAAGCCCTCGGAGCGGTGCGGTTGACCCTCGGGAGATATACAACTACCGAGCAGATTGCCTCGGCAGCACAGATCCTGATCCGTGAATTCCTCCAGATCACAAATAGGTAGCTCCGTCTTTTTTCCGCCGGGTCGATCTATTGTCAATCATCGCATTATTGGGTAATATCAATCAGTTATTTAGGGCGGGATCCGTTGCAGGGCAATCGGGTGACGGATTCTTTTACGCGCGTGAAGTGCGCGATAGATTTTCTTGACCTATTGAATAGACAGGAGACATGAGCATGGACGACTTGAGAAACGATAATCCATATTTGGACAGTGAAAGATCCGATCCTGATTCCGATCCCGATTCCGATCCCGATTCCGATCCCGATTCCGATCCCGATTTCGATGAACGCGATACCAAACCTCCCGTGGACGACGAGCAGAAAATCGATGAAAACGACGACCGAGAGGATGGTGTGGACGAGAACCAGGATATCGCCAGGGTTGCAATTGACTGGGTCGAACTGGAGGGGGCTCTGGAAAACAACTCGCCGGAGTTGCACAGCTTTCTCCATAAAGTAACCGGAGACGTAATCCGCGTTTTCCGGGGCGCCGAGGACTCCGAATCCAAGCTGCGCGAGATGGAGAATGATCCGAATTTCCTGTATATCGAGCCGATCTCGTCCCGCGAACAGTACCGTTGGATGGAGGAGTTCATCGAGATCGCACAGGAGCCCAGCCTCAAAGACAAGCTGAACATCGCCATTGACGGAAAGGGCGCCTTCCGCAGGTTCAAGGACGTGCTGGTGGGATATCCCGGCGAGAGGGAGCGGTGGTTTGGGAGGAGATCCGTCAGATTACGCGCCCACATGACCGAGTGGCTGTCGTCAAAGGGCGTCGAACCTATCAACACTCCCCCGTGGGAAGCGGATTCTTCGTACCAGGCAAACGAAGACAGGGACGATGAAAACGACCAGGACTCGAGGGCGGAGGGCATTTCAGGCACGGATCTGCGGCAGCTATGCCAGGATCTCGTCAATATGATTCCTTCTCGGGAGCTCCCCACTGCGGTCGCATTTCTGGAGTTTCTTCGCAGCCGAAGGGGTTTTCGGCGGTCGCGCTACAGTTAGGATAAGGGGGGATGTTACAGTCGGCGAAAAGGAGACCAGGCATGCGCCTCGCTGCGTTTGCATGCGTGATCCTGTCCGGGATCGTTTGCCACGCGGATCCCCCCGCCGGTTCCACCTTACTCGATGGCATCGCCGTGCTCACCGCCGGGCTTCCCTCGGATGAGAGCGCGGCCATTCCTGTCCTGAAAAGCGATCTGGAGCTGGAGGCAAGGTTGTTGCTGGTTCGCCGGCATGGCCCCTCCTGGAAAGACCGACCCATCGACGAATCCGTCCGCGTGGCGGCCCGACGATCCGCCGCATTCACCAGGCTGCTGGCGCGACAGGCCAGACAGATGGGGGAAGCCATAAGCCCAACCACCCGGGACGCGCAGGTGGACAGGCTCACATTGCTGGCCGGCGGCGAGGATCAGATGGCGAACCTGCTCCGTCAAAGTGGAGCCGATCGGGACGACCTGGAGGCATGGATGGTCGATGCGGCCCTGGCAATCATAAAGATCGCCTATCTCAAAGAGAGGACCGAACCGCCCTCGGATCTGGAAACATCCACGCGATTCGCCGCAGGGGGCCATCCATTTACGGGGCGCGAATTGGCGGACGTGCGGTCCGATTTTCGGCGATGGCTCATGGACAAGCAGGTCGAGCGGATGCTCGAAGAAGAACTCGCCAACGCGCTCAAGCACCGATGGATCCGGATCGTTCATTGATGCTCCCCACTCTCGCGAAACCCCGGGTGGAAATCGAGATCAGGCGGGCGTTCACCAGAGATCTAAAAGACATCATGGATATCGAGGAGGCCAGCTTTACCTCGCCGTGGCCCCGCGACGTAATGGTCAATGAGATCACCGCGAACACTTTCTCCGAGGTAACGGTTGCCCTGCACGGGAAAAAAGTGGTGAGCTTCATGATCTGCTGGGTGATCGATTGTGAGCGACGCCTCCAGAACATAGCAACCGCACCCGCCTGGAGATCCAGAGGTGTGGCGCGCATGATGATGAATCACCTGCTCGACGAGGCGCAAAGAGCCGCGACTTCGGTGATCATACTCGAAGTGAGAGAATTGAATCGGGAGGCCCGCGCGTTGTACTCAAGCCTGGGTTTCGCACAGACGGGTAGGAGGAATGGCTACTACTCGGACACCGGGGAGGACGCCATCATCATGTCATTGAACATCGATGGGGAGAACTCTGAACGTCGAGAATAGTCTGGCCTAAACGAGCGTCCGTCACTAGAATGGCCCATTGAAAAAAACGATTAGCGGGAGGATTCAGATGAAAGCTCGGAGCACCAGATTACTATTGGTACTCATGATGGCCCTGGCCGTCTCGTGCGGAAACAAGAAGCCGGACGCCAAGGGCGGCGGCGATGCCAAGCCCGACGGAAAGCCGGCACAAAAGGACGAGGGGGAGAAGGAGACCGTCGAGGCAAAGAGTCAGATCACCGATTGGCTCGGCAAGGAGGCTGCGGCGAAGATCTCACAGCTCG
>JAUVAN010000197.1 GCA_030591725.1 Deltaproteobacteria bacterium | reverse complement strand
ATCGGTGTCCGTATCGGTGTCCGTGCCTGTGTCCGTGTCGGTATCCGTGTCTGAATCTGTGTCGGAATCAGAATCCGCATCGGTGTCGGAATCTGTATCGGAATCACCATCGGAATCCGAGTCGACGTCAATGTCGCCACTGTGGTCCGGCGGAGGGCTGATCGGCCCAGTGTTGCACCGCACCAGCAACATGAATAAAAATGAAATGAAAGTTAAACCAAGTATCAAGCGCGCCATGACAAGGCCTCCATAATAATGGCGAAAGGAGCAATCCATAATAGTGTAAAGGAACTGCTCCTTACCAACATGGTACTACAAAAATCGATAATGCGATGTTTTCTTGTGAAAATGGAGCTATGTCAGTAGCCACTACTCGCCGATCAGGTGCAGTACCAGGCGTCTTTTATGTGGCCTCGCCCGGTGTTCGTAGACATAAATGCCTTGCCAGGTTCCGAGCGCCAATTCGCCCCCGGTGATCGGGATCGACAGTTGCACGTCCGTCAGGGCGCACCGGATATGAGCGGGCATGTCGTCCCGGCCTTCCGCAGTGTGCGAATAGTGATCGGGGTTCTCCGGAACGGTTCTGTTAAAAAACGATTCCAGATCCGTCAGGACGTCCGGGTCGGCGTTCTCCGAGATCGTCAGCGAGGCGGAGGTGTGACGGATAAAGGCAGTGAGCAATCCGGTGGATATGGATTGCTCGCGCAGCCAGGCCTCTATCCGGGCGGTAACGTCGATGAGACCCTTGCCGTCCGTATGAATGTCCAGCAAACCCTGAGACTGTTTCATTTGCGCCTCCTGCCCGTCAAGTCACATGGAAATCGCTCTTGTAAAGCTGTCTATGGCTACCTTGTCGCCCACCACCAACAGCACCTCTCCCTTGACGAGCTTGCGGTTCGGCTCCGGCGAAATACGCTCCACACCTTCCGGGGTGTTGCGTCGTATCCCGACAACGTTCAACCCGGCGGTCGCCCGCAAATCCAGCTCACGCAGAGTCCTGCCGTTCAGGAAGTCGGTCACCTTGACAGCCATGACCCCGTGACCTTCCGGCAACTCCACGAATCTCGCCTCCTCGGGGTGGCCGTCCGGCACGAACTCCATTCCGAAGCCGCCATCCCTGAGAATCTCGTGCTCGAAAAACACGAGCACGTCGTGCCGCGTGATGCTTCCGACCAGGCGTTGTTCGCTATTCAGCACGGGGATCATTTCTGTATCGAGGCGTGAGAGGTGCGCCATGGCCACGTCGAGCGTGTCGTCGAGGGACACGGTGGTTACCGGAGATTTCATCACGTCTGCGGCCACCAGCATGGCATCCTCTATGCCCGTCTCGCCGAAGATGGTCTTGAGGCGACGCAGGGTGATCACACCCAGCAGTTTGTCGTTCTCGTTCACCACGTACTGGTGGGCCATCGTGCCGTCCAGGGTTTTCCGCATGACCTGGTTCATGGGCGTATTGGGGGGCATCGTTTCGGGGAACGGGCGCAGGAGCCGGCGAACCTTGGTGACGCGCATGAGCTCGGACTCCGCGGACCCCCGCAGGCGAACGCCCTGCTTGAGGAGCTTGATCGTATAGATAGATGGGGAGAACAAGCGCGAGGCCAGGACCGTGGCTATGATGCACGCGAACATGAGCGGCAGGATGATTGTGTAGTTGCTGGTGAGCTCGAACAAGATGAGTATCGCGGTGATCGGCGCGTGGGTGGTTGCGGCCACGACCGCCCCCATCCCCACGAGTGCAAACGCGCCTGCGTGGGCGGTCTGACCGGGGAACGCCATTTCCACCAGCAGGCCGAAGGCGCCTCCGAGGCTCGCTCCGAGGAACAGGGAGGGTGCGAAAATACCGCCCGATCCGCCCGATCCGAGGGACGTTCCGGTGGCCAGGATCTTGACGATCACAAGCGCGGCGAACACCCAGATGACTCCCCCTCCTTGAAGGGGAAGGTTGATGCTCTCGTAACCGACGCCGAGCACTTGCGGAAACATCAACGCCAGGCCGCCGACCATAGCGCCTCCGACGCCGGCCGATATCCATCCGGGGATGGGAACCTTCTCCCAGAGATCCTCCAGGAATCCCACGCCTCTTGTAAACGACAAGGCCACCAGCCCCGCCAACACCCCGAGCACAATGTAGAGAGGGAGCTCGATCAACGGATTGACCAGGGTGTACTCCGGGACATTGAGGAACGCCGGCTCGTTGCCGAACATCATGCGAGCCACTATGGTGCCCATCACGGAGGCCACCACCAGGGGGCTGAAGATGCTGATGGAAGCCGAGCCGATGATCACCTCGATCGCGAGGAACACGCCGGCGATGGGGGCGTTGAACGTGGCGGCCATCCCCGCAGCGGCTCCGCACCCGAGCATCACCACAAGACGCTTGCCCTCGAAACCGAGCAGCTGTCCGAGGGTCGAGCCCAGCCCGGATCCGATCTGCACGATGGGACCCTCGCGGCCCACCGATCCGCCGGAGCCGATTGTTATTGCCGACGCCAGGATCTTGATCACCATCACCCGCGCGCGTATCCGGCCGCCCCTGTTTGCGACGGCGTTCATCACCTCGGGTACCCCGTGACCCTTGGCCTCGCGTGCCAGGAAGTAGACCAGCGGACCGGCGATCAATCCGCCAGCGGCGGGGGGGATGACCTTGTAGTACCAGGGCAAGGCCTCGAGGATCTCGATAGACGTTCCCATGGGGAAGAAGAAATCGTTGAAAGTGATGATGAGCCATCTGAATAGCACGGCGCCGAAACCGCCCATCACGCCCACGATGGCGGCGAGCAACAGGAGGTACACGTTTTCCCCGAGCAGGCGCTCCAGCCTGTGACTTACGGAGATCATCCTGTTGAAACGTAGTTCGGCCAAGGGCTTTCCTCCAAACGCGGGTATAGCCCGTTACAGGGGCTTCTTATATGGATGTTGTTGAACGAATACAAGATGGCCAGTGCATTGTGACGACCATCATGTACCGCGCGCGCATTTTCATGCTGAAGTTCACATCATGGGCGATGCGTTCGAACGGTTCAGGGAGCAGGTGATCCAGGCGATGAGGGTCGACAGGGTTATCCTCGATCGAACCGATCTCACGGAATCCGCAGTTCTTCTTCCCATCATCGATCGGGACGGGGAACCGCACCTCATTCTGACTCGACGCACCATGACAGTGGCCGCGCACAAGGGCCAGGTAGCTCTTCCCGGCGGTGCCGTCGAGCCCGAAGACCGGGACATTTCCGAAACTGCCCTGCGGGAGGCGATGGAGGAAATCGGTCTGGAGCCCAACCTGGTGGAGGTGGTGGGCCTGCTGGACGACAGCGTGACAACAACGGGATATGTCATCACCCCGGTTGTGGGATTCGTTTCGAAGGAGGCCGAGCTGACCCCGGATTCCCGTGAGGTCGCAGAGGTGTTCGAGGCGTCCTTCTCAACCCTCCTGAACCCCGCCAACCACATGATGCAGGTACTGGAGCACAAGGGAGTTCGCTTCAAGGACCATCGCTATTTCGTGGGCGACTATGTCATCTGGGGAGCCACCGGGCGGATCATCAGCGGCTTTCTGTCCCTGTTGCGCAGATAACCAACCGATCATATAAAACCACTGGGTTAACCCCATCCCGGAGGACCATCAGATGAGACAGGATTGGATTAAAGGAAGAACAGGCGAGGTCGTCACCCAGATGCACTACGCTCGTGCCGGGGAGATCACCGGTGAGATGGCCCGCGTGGCGCAACGAGAGAAAATCGATCCCGAGCTGGTGCGCGACGAGATTGCGCTCGGAAGGTTGGTCATCCCCGCCAACATCCACCACGACACCCTCGATCCCCAGGGGATAGGGGACGCGGTCACCTGCAAGATAAACGCGAACATCGGCGGATCCCCGGTGCGGTCCAGCGCGGACGAGGAACTCAAGAAGCTGCGCCTCTGCCTGGCCCTGGGATCGGATGCGGTGATGGACCTGTCCGTTGGCCCGTACATCGTCGATATCAGAAAGACACTGCTCGACAATTGCTTCGCGCCGCTGGGAACGGTCCCTATCTACGAGGCCATAGAGCGTGTGGACGAGCCCGAAGATCTCACGCCGGACATCCTTTTTGGAGTCATCGAGGAACAGGCGGAACAGGGTGTCGACTTCATGACCGTTCACTGCGGCCTGCTCCGGGAACATGTGCCGATGGCCACCGAACGCCTCGCGGGAATAGTCAGCCGAGGGGGATCCCTCACAGCCCTCTGGATGGTCCACCACGATCGGGAGAACCTTCTGTACACGGAGTTCGACCGGCTCCTGGACATTTGTCGTCGTCACGATGTGACTCTCAGCCTGGGAGACGGGCTGCGGCCCGGCTGCCTTGCGGACGCCAGCGACGAGGCTCAGTTCGCCGAGCTGAAGACCCTGGGTAAACTCGTGAAGCGCTGCCACGACGCCGAGGTGCAGGTCATGGTCGAGGGGCCGGGCCACGTTCCCTTCGATCAGATCGCCATGAACATGCAAAAGGAACGTGAGTGGTGCTACGAGGCGCCGTTTTACATCCTGGGGCCCATCGTGACCGACATAGCGCCGGGTTACGATCACATTACGTCGGCGATCGGGGCTACCATGGGAGCGTTCAGCGGCGCGTCCATGCTGTGCTACGTGACCCCGCGCGAGCACCTGGGCCTGCCGGATCTGGAGGACGTGCGCCAGGGAGTTGTGGCGTACAAGATCGCTGCCCACGCGGCGGACATCGCCAGGCATCGGCCCGGGGCCAGGGACCGGGATGACGAGCTCTCCAGGGCAAGGGCCGCTTTCGATTGGAACCGGGTATTCGAGTTGTCGATGGATCCTCAAAGAGCCCGGATGATGCACTCCGAATCCCACGTTCGACCCGAGGACATCAAGGCCGACTACTGCTCCATGTGCGGTCCCAAACATTGCGCATTGAAGGTGACCCGGGCCGTCAAGGAAAAGCTCTAGGTGCTGCTCAATCGCAAGACCCTGTCCGAGATCATTGTCAGCAACTCCAGGGTAATCGGTTTCTGGGGGGCTCCTCCCGGACGTGATCTGGAGGAAGCATCCAGGCGTTTCGATGGCGCGACTTTCTTCGATCTGGACGTGTTTTATGACGCAAAAAAAAGCGGCGCGGTGCCGGATGCGTTTTGCCACATCATCCGCAACTGTGTCGATAACGCGATCGCCCTGGGGGACAGGCTTCACTGTGTGGTCGCGGCCACCGGGCCGGAGAAATGCGACGCGGGCAGGTTCGCCGCGCGGCTTGTTGAGGAGATCACCGGTGTGGAGGTTGTCGTCACCGTGAACGAGGGTCGCAAAGATCCCGGCGCCCCGTTGCTTTGCGAGTCGAGGGGTTCTCTGAAAAAACGGATCATCCGCACTATGGAAGCCATCATCGAGCCGCTCACCTCCGACGAGCAACGTCGGGCGATGGCCGATCGATGTGAGCCCACCCACGGTTTCTGGGGAACGCCGCCTCACCCGATAGAGGTGCTCGATCTCTTTCCCGAAACTACTCACGTCTTCGGCTGGACTCGTTGCGTGGAGCAGGGGCGCCCGGCTGATCTGGATCTGGAGACTACCGTTCCCGACGGTCTTCCCATCGTCTTTTTCAGTCAGGGTTTCTGCGCCAAATCCATGCTCGCGAAGCAGTTGGCCCACAAGCACCGGGGCATGCACGTGGACGTGCACGACACACTGAGCGCCGCAACCATGGCCAAGATCGAGGCGTTTATTCGGCTGTCCGGGGTGAAGACATGAAGTTCGGCGACGCGGGATCGTCGTGGAGCAAGCTCTTCACTGCGGGTGACGACTCAGTGAAGATCGTTCCCACCAGGGAGCTGGTCGCGGGCGATTTTCGTTTCGACTGGGGCACGGGCCACACCGCGCGAAACCGATCCGAGAGGTTCGAGAATGATCTCATCGCCCTGTCCAGCGGCGCGCTGGCCCTGGTGGACGATGACGATTTCACGGTGCTGGATCTGGGATCCCGGGACGCCAAGCTGGTTGCATTTGCCGGCCGTCGTCCGGTCAAACTCGACTGGTCCGTGGGCTGTGCTTCCGCCACCGGGGCTACCCTTGAGATGCTTGGAAAGTTTTACGACATCGACTGGGAAGCCATCGAGGTCGAGGACAAATGGACCCCTGTCACCTGTGGCACCTACGCCATAGAACGAATCATGGATCAGGTCTCCGCAGGGGAGAGCGCAACAAGAGCTATCGGTCGCTTTGTCCATGGCCTGGCCCGCAACTGCTTCGATTTCACCGGCAAACCCGACAAGCTCTACCTCTCCGGGGGATTTACCCTGAACCGACCGTTCGTTGAAGTGCTGCGCCGCTACACCGAGGTGGTGCTCATGGGCCGCACGGTCCCCCTCTCGGGCCTCTGGTCCCTCGCCCGGGAGGAGAACCCGGAAATCGGGGAGATCCCGAAAGCCCTGCTGAACTGGTAACTATCAGAAAGGGGTCAGGGGATATCGACCGACAAAAATATCCTGTGGACCCGAGGCGGAAAGCCACTCCGTAGAACAATGTCCGCTAAGATCCGCCATTCCCTGAAAATCGCCGGCGATGAAATAGTGCTCTCCGCTTGCCGCTGCTGCCGTTCCCCAATCGTCGAGGACCCCTCCAGCGGCCCAGGCGTCAAACAGCGATCCATCCGCCAAGTAAACAGCGGTAAATAGATCCTTTTCGCCTTCGCCGACTACCACAGTCGAATCACTTCCCTCACCAAACGTGGCGCTTCCCTGAATAAGGCCGGTGACAACGATCAGATCGCCATTCATAACTTCCAATCCATTCGGAACGTCGTAGTTGCTTCCGCCGGCGCGAACAGCCCAATTCAAAACACCGACCTCGGAATAACCGGCAAGGAAGATATCGCCGTTGCCACTGTTGTCATGCAAGGTCGTCATCTCAGGAGTGCCCACAGAGAAGGTAATCGATGTGTTGAAACGACCGGCTAAAACCGCCGAACCGTTGGAGAACGTTTCTACGCCGGTGGGTTCCTCAGTGAAGTTTCCCACTGCCATAGTTGCCCATTCGAAGGAACCGTCACTGGAAACCCTGGCCAGAAACGCATCGAACGGCTGTGTGCCGATCAGTTCCGCTTCGGTTACCTCTCCCTCGCCAAAAACAACCGGCATATCGATTGTTCCCGCGATATAGAGCGCTCCGGCCGCAGTTACAGCGACATCTTTGAGAATCTTAGGGCCATCACCGCTGGTCAAACGCCTGGCCCATTCGAGGGTGCCGTCCGGGGTGTATCTGGCGATAAAGATATCCGAGGGATCGTAGTAGGGGGACATATCGGGCGAGGAAGCCAGCGTTGTCTCGCCGAGCTCACCGCCGCCGAAGACGACCTCCCCGCTGAACCTGCCCACGGCATAAAAACCGGTGCCGTCCGGCAGGGCAGCATGGTTCGCATCGGTCACACCCCAGATATCACTGGCCAGCGCCCTGGCCCATATCGGATCACCTGTCTGCGAAAGCGATGCCAAAAACATTTCATTACTCCCGGAGAGATTGGGCAGAAACACGGCCGTGCCGCCTGTTCCGATAGTGATATCGTTGCCGAAGACAATACCGCTTATCAAGAGGTCATCACCGAGTGACGTCAAGTCGCCACATACCTCCGAACCATCGCCTGTGATGACTGTAGCCCAGAGAAACGATGCATCCTCGTCGAAGCTCGCAAGGAAAAGATCATGAGGACCCGCCGCATCGAAGGATACGGTCCCGACGCCCTCGCCAAACATTATCGTCCCCGCGAATTTACCCAGAACGACCACCGACCCGTCATCCT
>JAUVAN010000122.1 GCA_030591725.1 Deltaproteobacteria bacterium | reverse complement strand
GCGGCTATTTGATCGGCGACGATGCGGTCGAGGACTCTGATTTTCGCTTCGGTCATGGGGCCTCCGGGGGTCAATCTGGTTTCCCACGGACCGGAATGCTGCGCAAGAGGTTGTTTGGCTGAATGATGAGGGGGCAGGTACGATATCTATACCGCTATTTGAGCATAGTATACCCAGGAAAACTGGGGTTACTATGTCAGAATGGTAGGAAAAGTAGATAAAAGTGGCGTCGGATGAAAGTCGGATGAAAGTGACTGGCACCCATGCCGGGGGTACCCATGCGGAGGCTATGAACACTTGACGCAGTGCTAATTATCCAGCGGGTTGATCTTGCTCTGGGCTTTCCAGATGGGTGCTCTGGGTCGGATGGGGGGAGGTGGGACGCTCTGGCCGGATTTTTTGCGAGCGTGCTGGGCGTGTATCTCGTAGGCGAAGTTGTCCAGAACCTCCGGATCCACGGGATCGCCGTTGAGGTGGAGAGTGAGCGAGCGCAATCCCTCCTTCTCAGCCACGTGGAAGAACTGGGATTCGGCTATCTTGTTGGGCATGCACTCCAGCGGACCCACGCTGACAACGCCGTCGATGATGCCTTCCTTCCATTCGTGGAGAGGACCGCCCAACGTGAGCACCGCCTCGCCGGAGAGCTGCTCCCTGATATACGGCTTTGCTGCCAGCAGAGAATCTTGCACCGTGGTTCTTCTGTGCCAGCCCATGACCCTGGCCATCGAGAAGTATAGCTGATGCTGTATGGAGGCCTGCAGGTACCCGGTCACGTACTCGGGGATGTTGCCCTTCCGGGTATCCTGATAGTCGGTGTACTCGAGCCACTCGTTGAACGGGGCGAACCGGCAGCGGATACCGCGCTTCTCCAGCTTGTCTACGACGAAGTTGTTGGAGAACGGATCGCAGCGCACGTAGATCTCTCCGACCACGAGCACCTCCGGCATGTCCCTCTCCTCGGTGACGCCCTGGTACGCCACGCCGGCGCGTTTGAGAAGATCCGTCACGCCGAAGACATGGCCTCCCATGACCTGCGCCACCACAGCCCCCGCTGATAGATTTCCCCTGGCCGCGCGCTCCGATAGATCGACGAGCTCCTTCATGTAGTAGCTCCAGATCTCGTGAGCGGCGCCGGGTCGGGTCTCTGTCGGACGGGACTGGTAGAGACCTTCGAGCAGGAGATCCGAGGCGGTCAGTACGGCGTATACAAGCGCCGCGAAGCCGTCCGGGACGGTCTCGAAATAATCTGCGTCCACCGGCGCCCAGATGGAAACCCGGTCTTTCCAGCCGAGCCGCTCAAGGACTATCCGGTCCAGCGTGACGTAGGCGCCGAAGCGGCAAGGTCCGTTGGCGGTGGGCATGAAGAAGGAGAACTTCTTGTTCTGATCCTTCTCGTGTTCGAGGCGTTGCAAGAGGCTTCCAAGGGTGATCACCATGGGGAAGCACTCCTTGCCCGACGTGTACCGACGGCCCAGGGAGAGGGCCTCCTGATCGGGCTCGGGCAGGGCCTCGGCGTCCAGATTGATACCCCTCATGCAAGCCGCCAGAGCATCCGCCCCGGCGCCCATGCGCGGGATGAGGACGGTGGCGTTGCGTGACTGGATCTCGGCTACGCTGTCGGTTCGGCTCTGCAGCTTGAGCAGGTCCCTCGCGCCGTTGTGCGCCGAGTCCTTTCCGCTCTTGTCCTCGTGGACGCAATACAGGAACGCCTCGATTCGCGTCTTGGTACCCGCGTCCCCGGAGTGTCCGTCGGTCTCGATGATGGCGAAGGGCTTGCCTTCCATCACGTATGCGTAAAAGTGCACGTTGAAGCTGTCCGGTCCGCACGCGTAGTTGCTGGCGTAGAGGCTGTATATTCCGGGTGTGCGTCGGATCTGGTGGGCCGCCCTGATGTTGCGGTGTCCGTACCCCCAGTAAGCCCGATCATAGATCGGGATTTCGTCCGAGACGGGGTAACAGTCCACCGGGACGGCGACTACACCTTGTTCCCGCAGGAGCGTCGGCACGTTGGAGTTCAGCACGGTGTTGTAGATTGTGTAGGTTCTGCCGAGCACCACCACCGGAGTGACATCGTTTTCGTTGCAGAAATCGAGGGCGCGTTGTCCGATGACCAGACATTCGGCGTCGAATTTCTCCTGCACTCCGACGGCGTCTTCGTAGGCGGGTCGCCACGTCTCCTGATCGACATTCAGCTCGTCTGCAAGCGCGGTGATGCTGTCCATGAACAGCCTGGAGCGGAAATTGTCCTTGCCGATGTTGATGACAGGCGAAACGATTACACTGTGCGTTCCCTTCAGGTCCGTCTTGAGAATGTCCGCGCTGCCCTGGATGATCGGGCACAGGCGGGCCCACGGTTCGTTTTCGAGTCGCGGGATACCGCGCAACATCGGAAAGAAGAGGTAGTCCGGCTTGCCCTCGGCCATGGCGCTGGCAAGACCGTGGTACTGCTGCATGGGCGCGCAGAATGGCACGTTGGCGTCCTCGATGCCGCGCTTGAGGGTGGCCTGGTCCGCATCGGAATGGAACACGGGATCGAGACCGATTCCGTGCAGGAAGGTGGCGAAGAACGGGAACAAGCCCTTGAGCACCACCTCGTCGGTGATGGCGATTGTCTTGTTGCCCCGAGGCGCCTTGAGTCTATCTCGGATGGCGGCTACCAGATCCTCGCGCTCTCGAAACGGGTCCGGGGCGAGGTCGGGCAGTTTGGTTTTTCCGGTTCCCTTGTCGTACAGAGAGCACGATCCGCCCCAGGTGAACTTCCGGCGCACGCCGCCGACGAGGGTGGTGATCCGATCAATCCGACAGTGGTTGCCCGAACCGCCGCAACCCCTGGTGGACTTGCATATGAAAACGTCTTTCTTTTCGACGACGGCCTCTAGAAAACGGTTGATGTCCAGGCCATTCGACTTCTTCAGATTCAGTTCCTTGAGTGCGAGCAGGGCGATCCCCAGCGCGCCCACGGTTCCCGGGTTGGGTGGAACGATCACCTGGGATCCGGTTTGCCTCGCCACCGCTGCGGCGAGCGCGTTTGAGGAGAAGGGCATCCCCTGGCAGAAAATCACTTGCCCCACGGAACGGCTTCCCTTCACCCTGTTGAGATAGTTCTGGATGATCGAATCGTAGATGCCGGCGATGATCGCCCGTCGCGGAATGTCGGCTGCCACCGCCTCGTCGATGATCTCCGCCATGAAGACGCTGCAGTGCTGTCCGAGGGAGACGCCGCTCTTTGCCTCTTCCGCTTCTTTTCCGAGCTGTACGACGCTCTCGATGCCGGAGAACTTGCGCCCCTGCTCCTCAATGAAGGAACCCGTGCCTGCGCTGCAGGCCTCGTTCATCGCCGCGTCGATCACGCGTCCATCGGAGAGCCTGATGTACTTGGCGTCCTGGCCTCCAATCTCGAATATCGTATCGACTCGCGGATCGAAATGGAGCGCCCCTTCCGCGTGGGCGGCGATCTCGTTGAGCACGAAGACGGCGCCGGCGCCGTAACAAGTTGACATGAGCGATCCGACGATCTCCCGACCGCTTCCGGTGACTCCCACCGCCTTGACCGTGGTCCTGGCGTGGGCGCTGTCTGCGAACTTTTGCATGAGCGCCTGGGCTGCCTTGACCGGCGCGCCGTTGGTGTTGACATAGGTGTCCCACACCTCTTCCCCTGTCTTCGTGTCGAGGGCGATGAGCTTGGATCCCGTGGAACCGATGTCGAAGCCCAGGATGAGCGATGGCGTGCTTTTTCTTGCGGGCCTTTTTTTGGGTTTCAGCCGCTTGACCTGAGAAATGTATTCCGCGAGTGGTGGGAGTCTGTCCAGGTCGTGCTCCACGGGCGGTCCGATAAGATCCTCGATAGATGACACCGGCCCCGGTTTTTTTGCCGCGATGACGGCGCAACCGAGTGCCTCGAAAAAAAGCCCGTCGTCGTCCGCAGGTAGAACCAACTCCATGTCGTGCCGCTTCGCGAATTGCGCGAAGTTATTCTTTATCCGGTTGGCTCTGGCGACGCCGCCTATCAGGGTCATCTTTTTCGGGCTGAGTCGCGGTTTGATGAGCACCTGAACGTTCTCGCAGACCGCGTCGTACAGCCCCGCCAGGATCCGTTCCTTCGGCTCGCCCTTGTTTGCGAGGTGGGTCATGTCGGTCTTGAGGATCACCGGACAGCGTCCGGAAAGTGGGGCCGGATCCGCCACACCTTTGCAGAGATCGGAGGCCTCCTCGATGCTCATGTCAAACCGTTCAACGAGCTGCCGCAGGAAGTTGCCAGTACCCTGGGAGCAACGGTGATTTTCGCGGAACATCTCCAGTTGAGACGAGCGAAGCTCGAGCACGGAGAAGCCGTGGCTCCCGATGGAAACCACTGTGGCGGGCTCGTCCCCGAAGAGGAACCGGAACCCGGAGAGCTGGGCCTGCTTGAGCGGGATTCTCTCGAGCCTGATGTTTCGGCTCAGCCGCCCCGTGATCGCCGCGGCGTCCACGCCATCCCAATTCCAGCTTTTCAGCAGATCGAGCAGCGCTACACTGGGCTCCTTGTGGTGTTCGCGCAGCGCTCTTTTTGTCCAGACAGTCTCGCCGTTCTTGCCGGTGGCAAGCTCCACGATTTTTATTGTCTCGGCCCCGATATCAATTCCAATTGTTCTCATGATTCTTACTAGCCTCTCAAGACAAGGAAGCACTATAACCACACTGAGAGGTCCGTCCAGTTTCAAAACCGTGAATTTTTTTCTGTTTTCCGATACTCTGTTCAAATTCCAATTGTTGTCGCGGAGGAATAAATGACGTCTCGGGTTCCCAAAAGCGATCATCGGCTCACCGATGTGAAGCGCGAATTTTTTGATCGAGTGGCCGATAATTACCTCACACCGGGGCCGTTCAAGAGCTACTACTACGAGAGGCTGCGCAAGCTGGTGGGTTTCAACGTGTCGAAGGGCTCGTCGGTGGTGGAGCTGGGTTGTGGCGTGGGAGATCTGCTGGCCTTCCTCCAGCCGAAACGCGGGCTCGGTATCGACTTCAGCACGGAGATGATCGACCTCGCGAAGGAACGTCATCCCGATCTCGAGTTCATGGTGGCTGACATCCAGCACCTCGATATCGACGAGCGTTTCGATTTTGTTTTGCTCTCAAACGTGGTCGGCGATGTCGTGGATGTGCAGCGAATGGTTGCCGGCATCAAGCGCCTGTGTCACGAGCGTACCCGCATCATTATCGTCGACTTCAACTACCTGTGGGGTCCACTGGTCAAGGTGGCCGAACTCATGGGCATCAAGCCGCGTCAACGGGACCAGAACTGGCTGGAGCTCGCCGATCTGGAGAACCTGCTTGCCCTCGAGGGAATCGAGCCGGTCAAGCGCGGCCGCGACATGGTCTGCCCGGTGAAGATTCCGGTGATCTCCGACCTCATAAATGACTTTTTCGGCACTGTTCCAGGGTTGAACCGGCTGTCGATAAACGAGCTGCTCGTGGCCAGGAAATCGCCGGATACCTCCAGCGTGGATTACACGGTTTCGGTGATCGTGGCCTGCAAGGACGAACGGGGCAACATCGAGGAACTATTCCGCACCGTTCCCAAGATGGGGCTCGGCACGGAGATGATCTTCGTGGATGGTAACTCGCAGGACGGCACGGTGGCGGAGATCGAGCGCTGCATGAAGATCAGGGAAGAACTCAACCCCGAACTCGATAACGTGCGGGTGTTCGTTCAGCCGGGCGTGGGAAAGGGCGACGCAGTTCGGATGGGCTTCGATGAGGCCGTTGGCGATGTGCTCATGATCCTGGACGCGGACATCACCGTTCGGCCCGAAGACCTGCCCAAATTCTACAAGGCTCTGGTGGAGGGCACAGGGGAGTTCATCAATGGCTCGCGCCTGGTCTACCCCATGGACGATGAGGCGATGCGATTTCTCAACATGCTCGGTAACCACTTCTTCGGGTGGGTGTTCAGCTGGCTTCTTGATCAGCGGCTTACGGACACCCTGTGCGGCACCAAGGTTCTGTTCAAACGGGACTACGAGGCCATCGAGCGGGGGCGTTCGTTTTTCGGGGAGTTCGATCCGTTCGGAGACTTCGACCTGTTATTCGGGGCCGCCAAGCAGAACCTCAAGATATGCGAGGTTCCCATTCGCTACCGCAATCGCGAGTACGGCGATATCAAGATCGACAGGTTTCGCCACGGCCTCCTGCTCCTCAAAATGTCAGCCCTGGCGTTCAGGAGATTCAAGCTGCACCGGGGATTGGATTGAGCCGGTCGCGATCGATGAGCATCGTGAGGTGGGCTCTTGCCGGTCTCGCTGCTGTCGGTTTTGCAGTCTGGGCGGGCGCGTTTATTTACAAGACATCGTTCATCTCGTTTGACGGTGTTCGCCGTTACTGTCTCTTCGACGACGCAATGATATCCATGCGGTACGCCTGGAACCTGTCCCATGGATACGGCCTGGTGTGGAACGTCGCGGAGCGCGTGGAGGGGATCACCAACCTCCTGATGACGCTCTACATGTCCGTGTGGACACTCGCGCTCGACAAGCATCTGGCCGTGCTCGCCGTCCAGATTTCCGGGGTGGCCTTCCTGCTGGCGGCGGGATACGCCACCATGCGGGCGGGTGAAGTCGTGCTCGACAAGAGTGGGGTGAAGGGCGGACCCGTGCTCTCGGCTCTCTTCTTCGCCAGCGCGCTTGTCTACTACCCGCTGGACTACTGGACTCTCATGGGTATGGAAAACGGCCTTCTGTGCATGCTGGTCTTCGCTGCGGTGTGGAGGGCAATAGCCATGAGCGGGGAGGTCAGGTTTCATCCGGCGCTCCCCGTCTTGCTCGGGCTGGCGTTCATGACCCGTCCGGACACGGCGGTCTTCGCGGCGTTGATAATGCTCCACAGACTCCTGGGGGTTGTCAGGAAGAAGGGCGGGATCAAGCTGATCGCGTCCGAGGCGGCGCTGCTCGCCGCTATCGTCGGGGCGGTGACTGTTTTTCGCCTGGCGTACTACGGGAGTATGGTTCCCAATACCTTCACGCTCAGGCTCACCGGGTCCACCCTCGGGTTTCGGGTCGATAACGGGATCATTTTCGTCAAGCCGTTCCTCGAGGTCATGGCGCTGCCGTTGGCGTTGGGCATCGGCGCCGTGGCGCTGGTTCGCAATCGACACGCGGCCCTCCTCCTGGGGTTGTTTCTTTCGTCGGTGGGATATCAGGTTTATGTGGGGGGCGGCGCGTGGACCTGCTGGAGGCTGATGTCCACCATGGTCCCGATCCTCATGGTGCTTGTTGTCATCGGCACAGCGAAGATGTTCGCGATCCGCGGATGGCTCGACAGGGTGCTCGGGGCAGCACGAGGATGGCGGTTCCAGCCGGCGGGGGCAATAGTCGCGACGGTAGCTTTTTGCGTGTGGTCATACGCGTACCTGGAGGCGAACGATCGTTTTGTTGAAAACATCACCTTCGACAAGCCGCCCCTGTACCTCAAGTACAGCAAGATCAACACCGACACCGGGCTGGCGCTCAAGTCGTTGCTACATCCCAACGCCACCGTCGGTGTGACCTGGGCCGGGGGTATCCCGTATTACTCCGGCCTGCGTGCCATAGATTTTCTTGGCAAGAACGACCGATACATCGCGGGCCTCAAGCCGGATCATTCGGGGAAGCTCAAGATGTTCGGAATGAAGACCCTCCCGGGGCACGACAAGTACGACCTGCGGTATTCCATGATCAAGCTGAAGCCCACATATGTGCAGATGTTTCGCTGGGGCCGGCAGAACATGTCAAAGTATTTCAGGACGCACTACCGGCGGGTACGGCACAAGGGCGTATGGGTTTTTGTGCTGATGGAATCCCCCGACGTGCGCTGGGAACTCGTCAACCCGAGGTATCGGCCAAAGTGGTGGAAAGAGTAGAGATTGCCCTAGCCTATGACAAGTTGACCGCTCCATCCAAAGAAATCTAGACTGTCGAGGTCTGTCCTGCTTCGAGGGCATTGACGGCGAGGAAAACCGACATGGGTGCTGACCTATCAACGTCCTTCGATAATCCCGAGAGCATCCCCTATTTCCTGTGGGACGATCCCATGACGGTCGCACAGCTTCGCCATCGCCTGAGTAGCGCATCCCGTACGGAGAGGGTTCGTTTGATCGGCAAGATTCTCCGACAAGCGAGGGACACGGATGTCTGGAGCTTTGTCGATCTTGCCGATCTGCTCGATGATTGGAGTGACATTTCCAGACACCTGGGGCAAAGGCTGACGTTCTGGGAATACCTGATTTCCGGCTGGAGAAAGGACGGATTGCTTGACGGATAGCACTCTCAGCGAACTCCAGCTAAAGGTTCTCGATGCGTTCTTCGCACTGGAGTCGCGGTTTTTCTTGACCGGAGGCGCTGCCCTGGCCGGTTTCCATCTCGGGCACCGCACAACCGAAGATCTGGATCTCTTCACCGAGGAAGCGCTTATCAAAGAGGGCGAGGACGCATTGAACAAGGTGGCGGAGGATCTTGGTGCAACCCTCGAAAAAATCACATCCTCGCCATATTTTGTCCGATTTCTTTTCAAACTCAGCGAAGAAGGCATCGTGATCGATCTTGTCCATGATCGATCAACTCAGGGTATCAGCGAAAAGATCTCGGTCGGCGGTATCCGCGTCGACCCGCCGCAAGAGATCCTCGCCAACAAGCTGTGCACGCTGTTGTCGAGAGCAGAGATTCGGGATGTCGTGGATATCCTCTCACTTGAGCGATCTGGCCTGAGCATCGAGGACGCCCTGGACACGGCAGCCCGCAAGGATTCGGGACTGACACCGGCCATGCTGGCCTGGCTCCTGTCTCAAATCGAGATCAGCGATGACGCAACGATTCCCGGCGGCTTTTCAGTGGCAGAACTCAGGACATTCATAAATGATCTTCAGGCCAGATTCAGACGGATGGCGATTCCCGAATAGGATTGATCCTCACGGACAGTTCGCAGGAACGGGTGTGCATGAGTCGTCGAGGTTGGTGTGGACATTGATCGAGGAGGGTAGGCTGGTGAACTGATCCAGCAGGTCGCATGCCTCGCAGTCCGGAAGGGCGACGTTTTCGGAGATCAATAAATCATTACTCACCGAGGCGAGTGCGCTCAGTCCGTCCATGTTGGTGAGGGCGGTGTTGTCCCCAATGTACAACGATCCTGCCGAGGTGATCCCGCTCAAGCCATCCAGGCTGGTTATGGCGTCGTTCATGGAGATGTTCAGGATCCAACCCACCGAGGTGATGTTGCTCAGTCCGTCCATGTCGGTGAGAGCCGCGTTTTGGCTGATGCGCAAATCCCCAACCACGGAGGTGATCCCGCTCAGGCCGTCCAGGTTGGTGACGGCGAAGGTGCCCTCGATCCTCAAGTCCCAGCCCACGTAGGTGATCCCGCTCAGGCCGTCCAGGTTAGTGAGAGCGGAGTTAAGGCCGACAAGCAGATACTCGCCCACGGAGGTGATCCCACTCAACCCATCAAGGTTCAAGAGGTCGTAATTGGCAAAGACGTGTAAGTACCCGGTTATCGTGGTGAGGGCGTCAAGCCCGTCCAGATTTGTGAGGGCGGTGCAATGACTTATCAACAAGTGCCCACCCACGGAGGTGAGACAACTCAACTCGCTCAGGTCGGTGCATGAAGAGCAATAGATATCCAGGTTTCCCGAAATAGAGGTGTATCCCGCAAGGGTTGAGACCTCCCATTGCGTGCCGATACCAAAATCTCCGCTGTACGTCCCGAGATTGCATTCGAGCGGACCGGTGTCGGTGTCTGGGCCGGTATCGGTATCACTGTCGGTGTCTGTGTCAGTGTCAGCATCGGTATCAGTGTCCGTATCGCTATCTGTGTCGGAGTCCGCATCCGAATCGATGTCCGTATCTATATCCGTGTCACTGTCGGAGTCCGCACCGGTATCATTCTCAACGTCTGGTACAACTTCTTGCTGGGACCAGCATCCTGCCGAGATTACGGCAGCCAACCCGGCAATGATGAATTGTCTCATCGCTCCGCCTTTCACCTCGTGCCCAACAGCATTCTAACAGCATAATAATTTTTATTGACACGTTGACCCGACAAAAGTATGTTTCTGCCCGTAGAAACGTTTCTATGTGTAGAAACACCGAGCCCGGGAGGAGAAATTGCCCAGACACCTGAAAGAGCTATCCGAGCTGCTGTGCAAGATCGATGATCCGAAACTCATCGAAAAATTTCTGGCGCGCCTGTTCACCCCCCGGGAGGTGCTGGACGTCGCCTCTCGCTGGGAGCTGGTAAAGTT
>JAUVAN010000014.1 GCA_030591725.1 Deltaproteobacteria bacterium | reverse complement strand
GGTGCACTCGTCGGCGCCGTACTCCTCGGTGTGCAGTTTGTGGGACATGGCCCTGCGATTCTGGTGACAGGACATGCACGGCGTCTGGCCGTGGCAATCGGTGCACTGTTTGCCGTGCTTCTTGAACGCGTCCTCCCCGGAGCGCTTGCCGTGAACCTGGCACCAGTCGGCGGCGTGTGAGGCGGGCGTGACCTTTGCCATGTCTTTGCCGTGGCACTTTGCGCAATCGGTAGCCGCGATCTCGATGCCGTTCTCATCATGACACGCAAAGCAGCCTTCGTAGGTCATGACCGGTTGGGTCGCCTTCTGGGTGCCGTCGACCGTGGCCTTGTGACAATCGATGCACTCGGCCGTGCCTTCGTGGGTGTTGTGCGTGAATTTAATGCCCAGGGGCGCCGCCCGCAGTCCGATTTTTTTGGTCTGGGGTTCGCCCTCGTGACAGTCGGAGCAGGCTGATGTGGCCACGGTGGGCAGGGCGCCCTCGGCGCTGCGGTGGCAGTGGGTGCACTCGTCGGCGCCGTACTCCTCGGTGTGCAGCTTGTGGGACATGCCCCTGCGATTCTGGTGACAGGACATGCACGGGGTCTGGCCGTGGCAATCGGTGCACTGCATGCCGTGCTTCTTGAACGCGTCCTCTTTTGAGCGCTTGCCGTGGGCCTTGCGCCAGTCGGCGGCGTGCGAGGAGGGCGTGACCTTTGCCATGTCCTTGCCGTGGCACTTGGTGCAATCGGCAGCCGCGATCTCGATGCCGTTCTCCTCGTGACAGGCATTGCAGCGGTCCAGGTCCATGACCGGTTCACCCGCGGTGTGCGTCTCCTGCGCGGTCGTCTTGTGGCAGTCGATGCAGTCGCCCACGTCGGTGTGGGTCTTGTGATTGAACTCGAGCGCCAGATCGCGTTTGGGGCCGGGGACAGAGTATGGCGGCAGCGCCTCGTCGTGACAGTTCTCGCAGTAGTCGACGGCCAGCGCCGGCAATTCGCCTTTGGCGGGCTTGATGTTGTGGCACTCGGAACACGACGCGCCGTTCTCGATGTGTTCCACGTGCAGGAAGACGGCCGGCTCGCCTGCGTTGAACGAGGCGGAGAACACGGTCGCCGCAGCGGCGATCGTAATGGAGAGGAATGCCTTGTTGTAACTGGTCAGCATACCGTTTCCTCTAATACCTCTGCGTTAGCGTCAGCATGACCGTGTGCACCTTGCGATCAAACACTTCGAATTCGTAGCGCAGTCCGGCCGAGAGCCAATCGAACGGGCGGTAGACCACTTCGCCGAAGTATGTGCGTACGCTTTCGATTTCTTTTACATCTACATAATAATCGTACTTGAACCTTTGATAGTAGGTTCCAGCCTCGACCTTGAGTGGATCGAGTTCCCAGCCTGCCGAACCGCCGATCGAAAACAGATTCTCGCTGTTCAGATCTGCCGACTTGTGGGTGTAGTGGAACTCGCCGACGATCCCGGCGAACGGCCCCGTCATTCCGATGTCGACCGCCTGGAGCCAGAGGTACGCGCGACCGTAGTCGCGGTTGAAATCGGTGGCGTCGTCGGCCGTCAGCAGCCGCCCGCCCCAGCCGCCGTGGATGGTGTAGGTGCCCGCCTTTGTGGTGAAGGCCTTCCACAGATCGGCGTTGAGCTTGATGTGAGGCAGGCTCTGGCCGAGCACAGCGTAGAAAGGGTCTTCTTTCTCGTTGATCTCACGAAGCGTGACGATCTGGGCATCGACCTTTACGTCGAAGCCGACCTCCTGCTCGAACCACACGGCGCTCGCGGCGCCGCCGGCCAGCGCCGGGGCGTCGTTGATCCCGCGGAAGTAACCCTTGAAATAGAGCAGATGCTCGTAGCGATACCATGCGGCCACGCCGTAGGAGTGGTCGATGATCGCCTCGCGGTCGTCGGCGGAATCGATGGGGGTGAGGTCCTCTTTTTCGAAGCGGTAGTCGAGCTCGATCCGCAGCTCGCGGATAGGGCGGATCACGAACCCGCCCGAGGCCAGCCAGTCCTCGAAGAGTTCGGCGTCGATCTCGAAGAAGTGCACCGACCGGCCGCCGAAAGCGAAAACGTCAAGGAATGGCCTGGACAGCGCGAGCTCCACCGCGCCACCGTCGAAGGAGACGAGCGGCCCGTGTTCCGAGACTTGCCGCCCGCCTCGCCCCAGGGCAAACAGGTCGCGTGAGTGATATTCCGCGTAGAGTGTATAGAGATCGATCCACAGCGGGATTCCGTAGGTCTGGGACTCGTCGTAGGGCGAGGCGAAACCCGAGTGATCGCCGTCCGGGTATTTGCCGTCCACGTCGGCCCACAACCCCATGGCGACGTCGGCCAGGAAATGATCCTCGCTTTCCGAGAGCGTGCCGCTGAGCATCAGGCGCAGGTCGTGGTCGGTCTCGGAACCGGGGTCGCCGACATCGTCGGGATTCATGCGCGTGATGGTATCGTCGACCACGGGAGCGGTGGAGTAGCGGAACCGGTACTGTTCAAATGCGTCGAAGCGGAAGTACCACTCGCGCTTCTCGTCATCGACGGTAGTGTCCTCGGCGGACGGCGTTTCGGGGGTCTCCTCATCCTGGTCGGGCGCGGCGAAGGCACTCGCAGGAAAGACGAGCGCAACGGCAAGGATCAACCAGTGGAGACCTGTGCCGAATGTTGTTCTCATCATCACCTGAGCATGTGGGAGTAGAAGAAAGTCCTTCGCGCTTGTTCGATCATCACCTGAACCGTGTGTAGCTTCTGAATACCTGTTACCGGGCCAAAAGTAAACTCGAAGGGCCAGCGGAACACGTAGGCGGCGACAGGTGTTGGCCGTTGCTACAGGTTTTTCGATCGGCGGCGGCGGCGCGGCTGTGGTGGTGAATCAACCGCTGCGGGGCGACGCTCTCGCCCGGCGTTGGGCTGGCGTTCGGCTTTGGCTTCAGCTTTGGCCCTGGAGCGGGCTCGTTCCTCGGCTCGCTGGGCGCGTATCTGGGCGATTCGCTCGCGGATAGGCACCTCGAACCGCTCCGACGGGCTGGTCTCGTAGTCGAAGTCATCCAGTGTTCGCCGGGGCAACCGCTTGCCTACCTGTTTCTCGATGTCTCTGAGATCCTTCTCCTCATCCGCAGAGACAAAAGTAAACGCCTCGCCGGTCAACCCGGCCCTGGCCGTGCGGCCCACCCGGTGGATGTAATCTTCGGGCACCTTGGGCACGTCCACATTGACCACGTGAGACAGGGCCTCGATGTCGATGCCCCGGGCAGCCACGTCGGTGGCCACCAGCACCTGGATGCGGTGGTGTTTGAAGTCGGAGAGGGCCTTGGTCCGCTGGGTCTGGCTCCGGTTGCCGTGGATCTTGTCGCAGGAGATCCCGTGGCGGTCGAGAAAGCGGGCGAGGCGGTTGGCCCGGTGCTTGGTTCGGGTAAAGGCCAGGGCGTTATCGATCAGGCCCCGCTCCAGCAGCTCGAGCAGTAATGACGGTTTGAGATCCGAGCGCACAGGGTAGACCGATTGGCGGATGCCGGTGGCCGGCGCGGCCGATCGCTGGATATTGATCACGGTGGGTTTGTGAAGCATCTGTCGCGCCAGTTTGTCGATCTCCGTCGGAACCGTGGCCGAGAAGAACAGCGTTTGCTGGGGGGTCGGCAGCTGCGCGAGGATTCGTCGGATGTCGGGCAGGAAACCCATGTCGAGCATCCGGTCGGCCTCGTCGAGCACCAGTACTTCAAGGTCATCGAAGCGGGCATAGGGGTGTTGCATGTGGTCGAGCAAGCGCCCCGGACAGGCCACGACGATGTCCACGCCGTCGCGCAACGCCTTCTGCTGGGGGGCCATTCCCACGCCGCCAAAGACCGCCGCAGCCTTGATACGGGTGTGCCGGGCCATCTCGTTGGTGTGCTCGACAATCTGCGCGGCCAGCTCCCGGGTGGGGGCCAGTACCAGCGCGCGGGTGGCGCCTCGCTTCCGGGCGAGAAGCCGATCGAGGATCGGAAGGGCAAAGGCCGCAGTCTTGCCGCTGCCGGTCATGGCACAGCCGAGGATGTCGTTGCCCTCGAGGGCCGGGGGGATGGCGTCCCGCTGGATCGGCGTCGGTTCGGTGAAGCCGAGATCGGCGACGGCGCGATCGAGATCGGGATGAAGATCAAAGGATTTGAAGTTGAGTTTCACGAGGTTGTTGCTTTCAGATTCGCGCTATGCCGAGACACACCGCGTGCAGAGATACGACGATCGCCAGAAAAATCAAGCGGATTGCAGGTGAGTTGAACTTGCCGAAAGAATAGACCAGTTGATTCGTCTTACATTTGCCCACGCAGTCACCGCAGAGAGTGCAGGACACGCCTACCTTTCGCCGTTCGATGTGTGCCTTTTCAAGAGCGCCGAATCGGCAGGATGGTGCGCAAGCTCCGCACCCGTCGCAGTCCTTTGAGAAAAGTATCCGAAAAGGCGAGATCTTGCCGAGAACGTTGGCGATGAGCCCGATCGGACAGAAGACCACGCAGTGAAACATGGTCCCCAGTTTTCTGGAAACCAGGATCATCACCAGAACCCCCAGAGATCCGAATCCCAGGGCAGCGACGGCAGCGGCGGTCACAGAGATTCCAAGGAATCTGAGTGCTATTGCCGCCCCGATGACAACGACCAGGACAACCACGCGGAGATGAGTGCTCCAGCGGGGGAGGGCTCCAGGCCGTTTCTTCCGGTTGCAAGCGAGCTGATCCCACGCACCCATGTAGCAAAGGTGGCTGCACCAGGCCGGTCCGACGATAACCAACGTGGAGAGGAAGAGCACGGGCATGAAGAAACCGTCACCTCTGAAAATCGGTCCCGCGAGTATGACCGCAGGCACGGGGATGTGCATATTGCCGCTCATCAGGAACGTCTCGGAGACAAAAAGCCCCAGGATGAGTTGAGTAAAAAAGACAACGGAGAAGAGCAGCCAGATTCTCTTTCGCCATACCGCCGAGGCTTTCACGTCCGCCATCTTTTCGACAATCCATGCCGAGTAAGTGGACAGGGCGAGTATCTCCAGCCAGCCGCCACCGTGCCAGAAGCGTTCGAGGAGCAACATCGGGCGATCGACCTTGAGCTGAATGATCGTCAGCAACATCGCAGTGATCAGAAATGCTGCCGCGCTCGCATTGCCTGTCTCGGGGTTCCCGTCAAAAAACAGTCTGGCCTTTCTGGAAAAAAAGACCAGGGCGCAGGCAGCGGTGAACAGAGACACCGCGCCCAGAATGATCGCCGTCTTCATCCATGGAGCGCCCATGAGGCGACGTATGAAGACCAGCTCGTACGCTGTGTCTGCCCAGATGAGAGCCGCGGCAATGAGCAAGAAGGGCGCGACTGTCTTGAACCATCTCTTTTTGAAAAAGAGAAGCCCGAAGGCGCAGAGACAGGCGAGTATCTGGGCGGAGCCGCCGGACCTCAGGAAATGCGCGCACAGGATGAGAACCCCAAGCGCAACCGGTATGAGTCGTAAAATCATTCTTGAAGGAGATTACAGCCAATTCTCTCGAAGGACATCTTCTTTGTGATTGTGATATGTATGCTTTTTAAGGGTTCGCGCAAGAATAGGTTATCGGATTTGCGGCGTCGAGGCGCCTGTCCGGCAAGGCACGACGACGAAGGACTGGCAGGGCCAATTCGAGGAGGAGTAACGCAGCCAGGCAGGATGGATCGGCGGTGCAAAATGGGAAGTTATTTTTGCGCGAGCCCTAAGGAGGTAACATGAAAGCAGTCGCGTTCTGCGGAAGCCCCAGGAAGGGCGGCAACACCGAGGTCATGCTCGATCGTTGCGCTAAGGGTCTCGAGGCGGCGGGCATCGAGACCGATCTCGTGCTGCTGGCGGGCAAGACGATAGAGCCCTGCACGGCGTGTGCGAAGTGCAAGGAGAAAAGGGATTTGAAGTGCTCCATCAGGAGGGACGATTTCCACGGCTGTTTCGAGAAGATGCTGGCCGCAGACATCATCCTGGTGGGTTCTCCGGTTTACTTCGGTTCCGCCACGCCCCAGACCATGGCGTTGCTCGACCGCGCGGGTTACGTCGCCAGAGCGAACGGTAACCCCCTGTCCAGGAAACTCGGCGGCCCGGTGGCGGTGGCCCGCAGGGCAGGGCAGAACTTCACCCTGGCCCAGCTGCTCTACTGGTACCTCATCAATGACATGGTGGTGGTGGGATCCACCTACTGGAACATGGCAATAGGGCGGGATCTCGCCGATGTCGAGGCGGATGACGAGGGTCTCGCAACCCTGGACCGCTTCGTCGAGAATCTGGTGTGGGCGGCAGAAAAACTGGCCGGTAAACAGGCCTAGTACGGGAGGTAACCATGAAGATATTTTTCATCCTGCTGATTTTTACTTGTCTTCTTGTGGGGCTCGCCTCGTGCGACGACGGGGAGACCGTCGACAGTGCGGAAGCCACCGCAGCGTGCGACGACTACTGCCAGAAGTTGTTCGACTGCGGGATCACCCTCCCGGCCGATATGACAGAAGATCAGTATCAGGACATCTGCGATGACGACTGCTACGACGCCCTGACAGGCGCCTCCACCGACTCGGCACAATTCGAGATAGAGAGCAGCTGCGGCCCCCTCGACTGCGACGTCTCAGCCGACTGCGGAACCTGGCACCAGTGCATTAACGACTGCGGTTAGCCTGCATTTCCGGCGACCCTCCTCAGAGAAACAGCAGGGCGGCGCCGCCGACGGCGACGAATGCGCCGATGATTGCTCTTGGCGAGATGCGCTCCTTGTTGATCCAGATGGCGGGCGGGATGATTATCACCGGAGTGAGCCCCATGAGGGTGGCCGCCACACCCGCCTCTGTATGCTGAACCGCTACGAGGGATAGCGAGACGCCGAGGAAGGGCCCGAATACGGCCCCCAGGGAGATGCGCGACATTGCCCCCCGGTTCTTGAGCGCGGAAAAGACGCGGGGCCACCAGCCGATAAAGAGGAACAAGACCGAGAAGCCGACGATCCCCGCGATGACACGAATCTGCGTCGCGGCAAAGGCGTTATAGCTTCCCATGCCAAACTTGCTCAGCACGAAACCCAGGGACTGACCGGCCGCGCCGGCGATACCCAGGAGTATGCCCGAGCGGGATGGTCGCTCGGTCTTCATTTCGCCGACCGGCCTGCGTTCGAGCACCACCCAGGCGACACCGCCGACAATAAAGGCCATGGCCATCCAGTCCAGAGGTTCGAGGTGTTCCCCCAGCAGGACCCAGCCGAGGAGGGCGGTAAACGGTGGCACCAGGGTCATCAGGAGCATGGAGATACGCGCTCCGACAACAACGAACGCCCGAAATAAACACAGGTCGCCGATGGTGAAACCGATGATTCCGGATACCGAGAGCCAGAGCCAGGCGTGGGCCGAGGCGTCATCCGGAAAGGGTCGTCCCCGTGCGATCCAGCAAAAAATTGTCAGGAAGACGAGCGCCATCACCAGCCGAATCAAGTTGACCGACATGGAGCCGACTTTCTTGCCGGCCGACTCGAAGGACATGGACGTGATCGTCCAGCAAAAGGCCGTACTGAGAGCGGCGATCTCGCCTATGTGGGAAAATGGCATCTAGAGGTTTGCCCGCCCGCGTCCGTAGATTACCTCCATATCCGGACCCTCTGTGCAATACATATGGACCCAGATATAGGCGTGTTGAAAAAGCGCCAGAACCAGTGCGTTCCACGAACCGCAGAGCAGAGCCATTCCCCACAGGCCCAAAAAAACAAAGCTGTACATTGCATTCGAGGAATAGCTAAAAGCGCCTTTTTTTACGAGCGGCATGTTCAAGAATCGATCGAAGAAGTGATCTCCGCCAAGGGCCCGGCCGATGCCGAAATATCGCAGGACCGAATGCACCGCCCATCCGGCAGGCAGCAGAAGAAGGACCCCACCCAGAATCTGTAATACGCGATTGCCTTCCAGTGAGCCAATATCCGCCACGCCGGCGCACAAGAGCAGAAGGGGACGACCCAGAAGGAAGGGCAGGAATATTGCTCCCCATACTTTCAGCGCATGTTTGCCAAAGAGGCGCGTCAAGAGGCCAAGGTGGAGCTGTAGACGAAAAACCACGGCGACGATGATCTGATGGATAAGGGCGACCGTGATCGTGACGTATGCCCACTTCATGACTCCGAATCCGAGAAAACTGCCACCGCTGCCTCGCAACAGCGAGTATGTCCCTGCGGTCAGCAATGCTGCGATCATGATGTGCTGAATCTGGCCACGGAAGATCTCTGCTTTTCCGGTGTTGGCTCGGATGTCTTCGAGAGTTCTCATGAGGGATCCCTGTGTATTCATCTCCATGAGGGTTCTATAGCAGAACCATCGGGATGTCAGGGAATTCAAGGCGCTTTCACTCAGGCAGGACGTCTGCGCAGCCGCTGTGCTCCCTCGTCGAATAGATCATAGAGCACCGGGATAAAGACCATGGTCAACACGGTTGCCGCTGTCATGCCGCCGATGACCGCGATGGCCAGCGGCGAGAAGCGCTCCGCGCCGAGCGCCCATTCGGCGGCCAGGGGTGTCATGCCGGCGATGGTGGAGAGCGAGGTCATCATGATCGGCCGAAAGCGGGTCTCGACAGATAATATCAGGGCATCGCGCCGCGCTACATTCTGTTCGCGCTTCTGTCGAATGAACTCGATCAAAATGATGGCGTTGTTGACCACCGTGCCGACCAGCAGGATCATTCCAACCATGACAGGCATGGAGGCAGGTTTTCCCGCCAGCCACAGGGCCGCGAAGACGCCGATCAGGGCCAGCGGGATGCTCATCATGATCGTGAGCGGTTGCAGAAACGAACGGAGTTGCGCCACGAGCACCAGGTATACTGCCAGCAGCGCGATGGCGAAGGCGCTCAATAATTCAGTTCTGGCTTCGTCCAGATCCGATTTCTCGCCGGTCAGGCCGATCTCGTAGCCGTCGGGAGCAACGAGATCCTGCATCACTTTTTCCACGTCGGCGATTATGAAGTTCAGCGGACGGCCCTGCGTGAATGCGGAGACCTCAAGGGTGGGGGCCATATCTTCCCTTGTCACGACACCCTGGCCGCGTTCCTGTTCGAGGTGCGCCACAGAACGCAACGGCACGGCGTGCGGCGATCCCGGCACAAAAAACGGGTAGTCCAGCAGGCTGTCAGATTCCGTCTGCTCATCGCCCCGATACTCCACCTGAATCGGATCGGGCGAGCCGTGGACGCCGTAGAAATATCCTGCCGGCACACCGTAGGATCCCATTGTCATGGTGGCGGCGACCTGGTCCGGAGAGAGCCCGAGTTGCCCGGCTCGCAACTCATCCACCTTGACCAGCTCCCGCTCCTGGTCGAAGCGCCAGTTGCGCGTGGGTTCGATGACGTTCTGCACCCCGGCCAGGCGGCGCTTCACCTCGTCTCCCAGTTTGTCCAGCACCAGGGGATCGTCTCCGGAGATGCGTACGATAATGGGGGCAGATGTCGTGGACTTGGCCGTGTTGCCCAGCTCGCGAACAGTCGACGCGCGGATGCCCGGGATCAGGGCCAGACGCTCACGCACCCTGGCCTCGATTTCCCAGATGGTATCCTTCCTGTCGGTGCGGTCGGTCAGCGTCACCGTTATGAAGCCCTGCGTCGGCCCCTGAACACCGAAGGAGGAGAAGGAGCGCATACCCTGTTCGAAGCCGACCTGCGACTGCACCTTGATGATCTCGGGTTCCTGTTTGAGCGTCTCTTCAACAGCGCGCACGACTTGCTCGGTTTCCTGCAGAGAGGTGCCGGATGGTGTCTCCAGTGTGATGAAGAAACTGCCGCCGTCCATTTTGGGCAACACTTCCATCCCCTGGTTGCGCAGTCCGACCATCGATCCCGCGAAGAGGATCAGCAACGTCAGGATAGTCAGCAGGCGATGGTTCAGCGCCAGTTTCAGTGTGCTCACATATCCGCCCCGCAGACGATCCATCAACCATCCAAAAGGTCGAATTAATATGGCTGACCAGCTGTCCAGGCGGGTTTTCTTTGCCGTATAGAGCGTCAACACCGGAACCAGAAGCAGGGCAACCAGAATCGAGGAGGTGAACGCGAAGATCAGGGTCATCGCCAGCGGTCCGAAAGTCATGCCGATGAAACCTCCCAGGAAGAGCAACGGGATGAGCACAACCAGGGTTGTCGCCACGCCCGCCAGCACGGCCAGACGCACCTCGTCGGTTCCCTGTACGGCGGCCTCCTCTGGTGAAAGACCTTCCTCCTCGCGTTTGCGGGTGATGTTCTCCAGAATAACCACCGTGGCATCCACCACCATGCCGACCGCCAGGATAACCGCCGAGAGCGTCACCATGTTGAACTCGACCTTGAAGGCGTGCATCAGGGCAAAGGTGAGCCCGTATGACAGCGGCATGGAAACGATAGTGACCGCCGAACTCTTGATGCGCCCCAGAAACAGAAAGATGATCACAGACGCGAACAGGAGCGCCTGCCAGATATTGGATAGCAGGTTGTCGATCGATGCCTCGGTGAAGCTGGCGCTTTCCTCACCGGCCAGGAATTTGTAGCCGGAGTAGGCCTGGCCAAGGTCCTTCACCTTCTCCTGGACCGCGTGCACCACGTCGACCGTGTTGGCCTCGTCGGCCTTGAAGATCTGCATGGCGATTGCAGGCTCGCCGTCAATGGCGAACCGGGCGTCGTCGTCGAAGGCGCCATGGCCAATCGTCGCGATCTCACCGAGCAGAATGCGTTCACCGCTGGCCATCGTGATTGGAATGCGTTCCAGTTGTGCGATGCTCTGTGCGCGGCTCTCCAGCCGAAACATCGTCTGACTGCTCTCCGTTCGGATCTGTCCGGCGGGGCGAGCGCTGTTGTATTGGCGAATGGTGTCGACGACCCTGGGAAGCGGGATACCGTAAGCCTTCACGTCGCGCTGGTTCACTTCGACGAGGACCGCCGGCTGATTGCCGCCGAAGACATCCGTTGCCGCCACGCCGGCTATGCGCTGCAGCTCGGGCGCGAAGCGATCCTCGGCCATCTTGCGCGCCTGTACCAGATCGTCGGCCACCACTCCCACAGAGATGATCGGGCGGTCCGAGGTTGAAAACTTCAGCACCTGCGGTTCGCGAATTCCGCTCGGCAGATCTCCACGAATTCGGGCGATGGCGTTTTGTACATCCACTGCGGCCAGGTCTACCTCCCGGTCATAATGAAACTCGACAGAAAGGAGTGAGAGGTTGTCCTGAGAAGTCGTCCGGATCTTGACGACACCCTCGAGCGAGGCGAATTCCTCTTCCAGTAACTGGCTCAGGGCCTCGTCCACATCCTGGGCGTTCGCGCCGGGGTAGGCCGTTACGACGTTGACGAGCGGCGGCGCGGTATCGGGAAACAGCTGCATCGGAATGGAGGTGTATGCACGCGCACCGAAGATGGCCACAGCTATGAGCAGCGCCCAGATGGCGTACCGATTCTTCAACGTGGCTCTTGTCAGGCTCATGGCGCATTCCCTTCAGATGAAACCGGGTAAACGGCCATTCCGTCGCGCAACATGTCCAGGTTGCTCACCACTACCCGGTCGCCATCGTTCAGGTCTGCCTCGATCGCGATCCATCCCTTCTCGCGAATTGATGGCTCCACTTTTTTCCACCGGGCCACATCGTCACGAACGACAAAAATGCCCATGCCGGGGTCTGTTTTTTTTACGGCGTTCACCGGTACCATCACCGCTTCTTGTTTCTCGTTGAGCACAAAGGCGACATCGACGGACATCCCATGCCGGAACAGGGCGGCATCTTCTTCCTTGAGGGGAATGCGGATCTCAAACATGCGGCTGAGCCCGGTCGCCATGAGAGCCGCAAAGCTCACCTCGGAGCGAAGGGGAGAGGAATGCTCGGGCGACAGAATGGCGATGGTTCCTTTCCCTATTCCCGCCGACACGTCCTTCTCGT
Organism: Deltaproteobacteria bacterium; assembly: GCA_030591725.1. Lineage (GTDB taxonomy): Bacteria > Myxococcota_A > Polyangia > JAAYKL01 > JAAYKL01 > JAUVAN01. Next base: position 12,660 of record JAUVAN010000014.1, on the reverse strand, counting down.
GGACCCCGACGCGCACCTCCAACGGTTCATCGCCGAGTATCAGGATCGGTCGGCCCGGCATCACATTTTCACCCGGTTCGGCCAACCATTTGAGCACCTTGCCGTCAAAAGGAGCGAGCTCGACCGTGTTGCCCGCCAGAACCTTCAGTTCGCGCAAGCCGGCTCTCGCAGCTTTCAGGGCGGCTCGGCTGCTCGTGCACTTCTGTCGGCTGCCGTCGGCCTTTACCCTGGGAATGGTGTCCGAGCGCGCCAGCTCCTTATCGATATCGGCTTGCTGGCACAGAAAGACCGATTCCTCCCTGACCCGGGACACATCGGCTCGCAGACGGGAGACCCGTGCGCCGGTCTCCGGCGCGGCGATGCGAGCAAGCACCGATCCTTCCCTGGCTGCTTCACCCTCTGCGATGGGAAACTCCTCCATCTTGCCGGCCAGGCGCGCCAGGACATTGATCTCATTTTGTGAATGTACCGTACCCACATAGCGAAGCGTTTCTCTGATGGGACCCGTGCGAAGCTGAGTTGTCCGTACGGCCAGAGGGCGTATCGGCTCAGCGGCAGGAGGAGAGGACGTGCACGACGAGAAGAAAACAAAGAGGGCAAGGATATGAGGGCTTAGCTTGTAAGCGCTTACTAGCTTGCTTTTTTGAAGAAGATGCTTTTGAGTCATAATGACGACCTACTTCCTGATCAGCGACATCAAGGTTTGCCACACGTGTGCGGCACGTTTTTCGATTGGTTCTTCAATGGCATCGTCCTGGGCGATGAGCAGCAAACCCATGACCGCACCGTTGAAAAGCACCAGAATATCAGTCAGGTCGAGATCCGGCCGGATGAGTTTTTTCGTCGAGGCTTCAAGAAGACAGGAACTGATGAACTGTCGTCCCTGCTTCCGCAACTTCATAACCCTTTTAAGTCCGGCCTCTCCACCCGCGTGTGATAACTGGTTGGAAAACAAGAGAGATTGGACCCCCGGTTGGCTCGCCACGGTCTCGAGCCTGGCCATGAAGAACTCTTCGAGGCGCTTCAGGGGATCGCCGGTCAAGGGTGGTATCGTATCGGCCAGAACTCCCTCCAACCGGTCTAGCACCGCCATTACGATCTCGTTTTTGTTCTTGAAATGCCTGAAAATGGATCCGTCCTTGATGCCCACCTCACGGCCTATCTGGGCTGCGGTGAACTCCCGAAGGCCTTTCTCTCCGATTATCTTGATCGCGGCATCCACAATCTGTGCTTTCCGTTCTGCTGTCGGCATTCTGGTTGTCATTGCCATCTCCTTGCAAGCGAGTACTTGCTAGCATGGTAACCCAGGCAAAAAGAATGTCAATGGCCTATCTGGATGGAATCAGCGTGGGGGGCGATCTCGTTGCGTAACTCGTCGGGTGATGATGGCGGCGACAACCAGGACAAGGATGGCGCACCACACCCTCGAGACAAACATCAAAGTGGATTCCTCTCCGATTCCGGAGCCGATGAGGGTGAAAACGATGCCCTGTGGCAGAAATCCAAAGAAGGATCCGATGAAAAACGTGCGCAACCGCACATTGTTGCTGCCGAGGAGCAGATTGATGAAGACGCCCCAGATGGGTATATGGCGAAGTAGAAAGACGTCCATGACCGATGGGTTTTGCAGATGCTCTCGCGCTATCTTGAACGAACTCAACCTGGCCGTCACCCACTCCCGGGCGCTCCATCTTGCAAACAGAAACGGTCCGAGTGAACCGAGCATGGTAGCCATTTGCGACAGGGCGAGTCCCTCGACAAAACCGAATAGAGCGCCTCCGAGGGCGCAGAAAATTAGGCGGGGGGCGCCGACGAATATCAGGGTCGCGGCGAGTCCGAAAAAGACAAGGGGCGCCCAGGCTCCCGTTTCGGAGACCAGGGCCTGCAGTTCCTCCACGTTCAGGTACTCCCCCGCAGGGGTGAGGTTCAAGATCACCACGAAGAGGGCCAGGACAAGTACGACCATCCCGGTCTTGATGTATGCGCGTTTGAAATCGGGGACCGGCGGTCCGTCTTGATTGTCTGTCCCGGAACTATCAGTCATCTATCCGTCTGTTTCCGGGGATCGCCCTGGCGCGATACCATCGAAGCGCAAAGCAGTCGCGAATTCCCCGCCATAACCGGTTGTTGATGCCGTATTTCGACTGGCCCAGCGCTCGTTCGCGGTGACTTATCGGAACTTCGACCAGCCGGTACCCTTGCGCCTGCAGAATCGTGGGCAGAAATCGATGCATGCCGTTGAAGACAAATATTTCCTTGAGGGCCTGCTGTCGAATCACTCGAAAGGCGCACCCGGCGTCGGTGACCGTGTCTCCGATGATAAAGCTTCTGAATCCATTTGCGATCTTTGACGACGCCCGACGCACGAAAGTATCTCTTCGCTCGGCCCGAACCCCGCACACGCAGTCCACCTCGTCTGTCAGGGTGGAAAGGAGCATGGGAATATCCGCCGGGTTGTTTTGTCCATCAGCATCCAGGGTGATTATGATGTCCCCCCCGGCCAGTTGAAAACCGGTTGCCATTCCGGCGCTCTGTCCGAGATTTGTTTTATGAGAGGCCCATCGCAGTTGTGGGTATTGCGATGTGAGATCTACAAGAACGTCCCGTGTCCGGTCCGAGCTTCCGTCGTCGACGATGATGATTTCATATTGCCGGTTCAGGGGCTTCATGGCCTGCGAGATCTCCCGAATCAGGACCGGAACGCTCTCCTCTTCGTTGTAGGCGGGGACCACGACGGAGATGTCGATGTTTTCGGTGATAGACATATCGCGCGCTACGGTGACCTTCCCTGCTTTCGCTTGTAAAACTTGATTCCGTTCTCGTCCAAAACAAGCTCGTAGTCATCATTTCTTTTATAGTACTTGACCTTTGGTATCTGAATTTTCTTATCTTTTTTCCTTTTCAGGTCTACCTTCCAAATGATCACGCAGTCGGGAACCTGGCCCTCCTCCTGGCGTCTGTGAAAAGACCAGACATCCTTTCTCAGGGAAAAGTGCGCGCCCACCCGACGTGTCGCGAGCACTGACGCGTCGTCCGGCACCATGGACTGGATTTTCTTGATTGTCTCATAGCGAGCCGCGCTCTCCGGTGTGTCATATCGCTGGAACGCCACGTAGCCGGGACGGACTGAAGAGTTTGGCCAGAATACGCCATACAGGCTGGACATGGAGAGGGTGCAAAGCACCATGCCAACGACCAGGGCTGCCTTTATCCCTCCTGGATCGATGTCAAAGGCGCGGACCAGCCGTCCCTTGCTGATGTTATCGATGGCAAAGGGAACAGACGCCAGCATGAACGGTAGCCAGTAGACGGAATACTGGGTCCCGAGGCTCAGGAATCCGCCATACGAACTGAAAAGTGTCGTAGACAGGCCCCATACAAACAGAATGTAGTGCCTTTTTGAGAACAGGGGCAGCATCATGATGGGTGCGAATAGCTTCAGGATGTATAGAATCCTCACCTCCTCGAGGGCGTGATTGATAACAGCCCCCGGAGTGGTGAGAAGCGAGATGAAAATGCTGGAGGCCGGAGAATGGCCTTCGAGTCTCATATCTTTGAAATAGTAAGTATATGAGTAAGCATCCGCCATGATGACGAGGTTGACAAGCAAGCCGTATGCAACGGCGAGCAGGATGGTTATCGCTGCCACGCGATACAATCTGCCGCTGATAATCAGATAGATGGCCATCATGGCGGCGAGCGCCGGCGTGTCTTCCCGTATGAGGAGCAGGAGGGCCAGGAACCCGTAGTAGGTCTTGATTCGCTGCGCCTCAAGACAGTACATGCACCACAAGAGAACCGGGAAGGCCAGCACGATGGAATGAAAATCGTACATATTGGGCCCGTGAACCGCAGGGTGAAAGAGGTAGACCAGGCTCAGGGCAATGCCGAACAGGGGATTTCCCATCTTGTGTTTTCCGAGCAAGTACAGGGGGATGGCCCCGGAAGCCACCCACGCCGCCTGGAAAACGATGAGGGTCTCCGCCTTGTTGTAAATCAGCAGGATGGGAGAAATGAGCACCAGGATGGGGTCGAAATGGCGAGTGATATGGGTTCCCTCGGGAATAAAAGAGCATCCGAGAAAATTGCCTCGAAGGCTGTGCCAGAGACAATTGACATAAAGCCCGAAATCCCAGTTCCGGGTGCCGAGGTTGTGATGATGTGTCATCTGCAAATGCGTGAGCGCAGCCATGTATGACAGGGAGAGTAGAATCACAACGACCAGCGGCACCCATCGCGAGCGTCCACGTTCAGACCCCATCCCGGTTTTGAAAAAGGACCACTGTTTCAGCTTTACAATCTGGTAGGTGAAATAGGCCCCGATGAGCCCGATCCCCAGAGAGGCCAGAATCGATATGAACGGGTGTTCCTTTCCGAGGTCGTTTGTTCGCACGAAGAGAAAAATGGGCACAATGCAGATAATCACTGCATACCGATTCAATTTTCCCATGAAGTTGCGCAGATCGATATCGGATTTGCGCCGCGAACGCCTGTACATTACGCCACAGAAGAGAATAACGGAGAAAACGCAAACAGCCGTCCAGATGAGAAGGTTGTATCGCTCTACGTTGCCCAATTCGACGTTGGAGATATTGCCGATAATCTCGGGTTGAAACAGAAACCAGGTGGAGAGTCCCAGGCAGATACCCACCCCGAGCGTGGCCGGTAGCCAACTCAGCACCGATATGAGGCCGCTGCGAAGCCCGCCGATCAAGACGTCTATCGATTGAAGCTTTTTCTCCGGCGAGTTCATCGCCGGCATTCTACTCGGGATGCATCACGTTGTTAAATTATTTTTCCACTAATGGAAATGGTGTTGGTTTGCACCATTGAGAATTTTCCCGCTTTTTCCATTGCGGCCTGCACAATTCGCTCGATGCCTCCACAACAGGGAACTTCCATCTTGACGATGGTTATTGATTTGATGTCCTGGTTCTTGAATATCTCGGCCAATTTTTCAATGTAGACATCTATTCCCGAATCGAGCTTGGGACAAAAATTAATGACGATCTTTCCCTTTACGAACCGTTGATGGAAGTTCGCAAATGCAAAGGGAACGCAATCCGCAGCTATCAAAAGGTCAGCATTCTTCAGGTAGGGAGCATTTGGGTTCATGAGATGCAATTGTACCGGCCACTGCCGCAATTCGGATTTCATCTCTACATTCGAAATTGCAACAGGTTCTTCTTCTCGATCTATTGAATGAGCTGCAACTCCCGGACAGGTAGTACAGGCGAAGGCTTCTTCTTCTATCTGGGGAATGGGAAGTTCTTTCTTCTCCAGAATGGCGACGGCCTGATCGAAGTATTCCTTCTGGTCGTGATCTTTCAAATGTTTCAGATGTGCCTTGATGGTATTTGGCCCGGCTCTGATGATGTTTTCCATCACTTTTGCCTCATCGTAAGGCTCGGCCTCTCTCTCGACCGTTGTGATCGCTCCTTCCGGGCACTCTCCGATGCAGGCGCCGAGTCCGTCGCAAAACAGGTCACTTATCAGTCGTGCCTTGCCATCAATTATCTGTAATGCTCCTTCTGGACAGTTGGGAATGCACAATTCGCAACCGTTACATTTGTCCTCGTCTATTTCGATGATCTGGCGTTTCATTGTACTGATTTCCTTACTTCATTATGGTTTTCGTTGTTGGTCGGGGGAGTTTCATTACGAGCACACGCACATCTGCATTTGTTTCGTTATAGATGCAATGAACAATATCTTTTGGACTCTCGATGATATCGTCCACCTTTACCTGGACTTTTTCATCTTCAACCATGATTGTAGGGCTTCCTTCAAGAATATAGAAAGCAACATCAACCGGTGTGATATGCGGCTTCAAGCTCTCACCGGCTTTCAAATTCAAGTGCATGATAACGGCGTGATCCTTGTCGTAGAGTTTGTTGGCACTAATCCCGTGCGGCGTTTTTGCCAACTCAAGTTCTTTGTAATTACTGATTTTCATTTTTCTTTCTCCTTGGTATTGACGCAATGTTGACAGGTCATGTCCGGGACCTTGTAATTCCCTTTCATGTCGATTAGTTCCTTGTTTCTCCCGGCAAATCTACTTGAAATACTTCTTGCAATTGAGAGCACTATTAACCCCGAAAGAAGAATCGCCGAGAGCGTTTTCAACCAGAGCGGAAGCATTTCCATTCCGCCGGTTAACAGATTCATATCTTCACCTGAAATTTTCCAGATATAGTCGACCAGCAACCCGAAAAGAAGAGCAGTAGCAATTATGGAAAACAGGTAGGTGAACAGAGTTCTTTTGCCAAGCTTTCCCGAAACAAAGGCCAGAGTCGCGGTATTGGTAGCTGGACCGGCAATGAGAAATATCAGGCCTGCGCCGGGAGTCATTCCCTTGAGGATGAGAGAAGCAGCAATGGGAATCGAACCGGTAGCGCAGATATACATGGGGATGGAAACTACCAGCATGATGGGATAAGCAAGCAAGGGATTGCTGAGGTATTGTTCGATGAAATCTCCGGGAATGAGAAACCCGATAATGCCGCCGGCGATGACGCCGATCAATATCCATTTGCCGGCATCGTCGATCAATTCAACGAACCCATATTGGAAGATATTTTTTATCTTTTCCCACAAGCCATGTGAATGAGGTTCATCGAGATTACAGATGTTGCAGGAATATCCTTCTGGAGGTTGTGTGTTTTCAGCATCCTGTTTTTTATCCAGAAGCCCGGTCAGAGAACCGCTCAGGATTCCAGCAAAAAATGCCGCAATGGGCCTGATAACGGCAAACAGGGGTCCTAGCAGTGAATATGTCGCCAGGATGGAATCAACCCCAGTGGTAGGTGTGGAAGAAAGAAACGATACTGTTGAGGCTTTACCCGCGCCCTCTTTTCGCAGATAGGCGGCAACGGGAATTACACCACAAGAGCACAGGGGCAAGGGAACTCCAAAAAGAGATGATTTGACAATCGAGCCCAATTTATTCCCCGATAAATGCTTGTATATCTTTTCTCTGGGAATAATCAGATTCAGAACTCCGGCAATGAGAAAACCGAAAAGAAGATACGGCGACATTTCAAGAAGTAAAAACCAAACTGACTTTGAAATTCCTGTAAATATTTCATACATTACGCATGCCTACTCAATAAAATCGGACAATTTTATTGTCTTGAAAGTCTGGTAAACATTATTTGAAATATTTTTTAAACCATCACCGAATATGCAAGTTTCAAAGGTGCAGACCGCCTTATCCAGAGGGCAGTCATTCGGGACAATTTTGGATTCTACGATCTCGTAAATATCGAGAAAGCTGATATCTTCTGCGGGTTTATTCAGCACAAAACCACCCGAGGGCCCTCGGAAAGATCTGACGAGTCCGTTCTTGCTCAGTCTCTGGAATATTTTGGCCAGGTGAGCCTCGGATGCATCTAATTTTTCCGCGAGGTATTTTACATTTATTTTTTTTGGACTTTGCTGTGCAAGGATCGCCAGTCCGTGTAAAGCCAGCGAAGCGCCTTCCGAAATATTTAAAAAATGCGACATGTTAACTCCCAAAGAATCAAACAGGTACCAGAATACCTGTAAGGGGGGTTAATGTCAAGGAGTTTTGTAGCTTATAAATCGATGAGCCGATTTTGTCTTCAAGAGTCTCAATGAAATATATGGAGGTGAACTGATGAAAAGAATAATTCTACTGTTGTTGCTACTTGGCGTTTCGGCGATGTCCCTGACTCACTGCGTTGCAGACGAGGGCGGGAATTCGGATTCGGATTCGGACTCGGATTCGGACGGCGATTCAGATTCCGACTCCGACTCCGACTCTGACTCTGACGGGGATAGCGATTCCGACTCCGACACCGATTCCGATTCAGACAGTGACGGGGACACGGATCCACCCGACGAGATAGGTCCGGCGGGCCAGTTCACGGAGACCATCAGCGTCGATGGTGTATCCCGCACGTACGAAATCTACATTCCCCAGTCGGCGGTCGATGACATGGGAACGGGGTCGGTGCCGATGCTGATTGCCCTCCACGGCGCAGGTGACAGCGGTTCCAATTTTATCAGCGCCATCAGCATGATCACCACCGCCAGCACCAACGGGTTCATTCTTGTGGGCCCCGAGGGTTATAACTCCGGCTGGTTCGTCACCAGCGCCGAGGGCTGGCCCGGGTCTGACGGCAATGACAATTCTCTGAATAACGACATGGAGTTCATGCTGCAGATTATTTCGGGGACCGGTGATTCCTACTGGGTGGATCACGATATGATCTATGCTGTGGGCCACTCGCGAGGAGCCGGGCTCACCGGTCTCATGGCAATGTTCTCTGGAGGGATGCCCATCGCCTCCGGCACGTGGTCGACTCCCTTCGCCGCATACGGCATCAATGCCGGGTACGATGGGACAGGTGGCGCCCAGAGTCTCACCCAGGCATCACCGAAGCGACCCATCTGGATCATTCACGGGACAAGCGACTCGGTGGTTCAGTACTCAATGGGCGAGAGCTTCTACAACGATCTCAACGCCGCCGGATGGGACGTCGATTTTACCAGCGTGTCAGGAGCATCTCACGTGTGGTTGTGGCGCGACACATACGGGCAGAACAACCAGGATCTCTGGGATTTCTTCGAGGGTAACGCTCTGTAAGAGGTTGGTGCAGGAGGTCAGATAGCGATCCCGAACCCTATCCTCACGCCCACGCCGACCCACCAACCTCCAAAACTCACGTCGTCGTCGTCCCGTACTTGCGCCACAACCACCGGCAGGCCGTACCCGCCCTGGAGGCAGAGACCGATGGTTGTGCGGCCGAGCAGCAGGGTTGGAGCCACTTCGATCCTTGCCTCACCCGCGCCGCCGGCGGAAACATTGTCTGTAAAGGCTTCGGAATCTCTGGCTCGCCCCTCGAGGCGCGCGTAGCCCCCCAGGAACAAAAACCTGGCGTCGAGTTGAAAACGATCCGTCATCACCAGTAACCCGGAGATCCCCAGGCCGGCGGTTATGGCGAGGGCTCCCACTTCTCCGCCCAGCCTGTCCACGTTCGAGCCCTCTACGTCGATAGCCGCAACCAGGGCCACTCTCTCGCTAAATCGATAAACGAAATCGATCTCGCCGTACCCTCCGACGAGCGTCTTGCTCGATCCGAGAGTCCTTGCCCTGATGCCGCCCCCGATCTCGAGATCCAGGCGTATCTGATTGGTGGCCTCGGGTTCAGGCTCGGGTTCCGTGGGTTTTACCGGTGGATCCGGAGCCGTCGGCACCACGACAGGAGGGGGATTCTCCTCTTCCAGTCTCCACAGGGCGCCGGCGAACTGGGCAATTATGAGGGCGATCTGGCGTTCCTCGCCCTCGTCCATTTTTTCCGGCGCCGGTACCGTTCGCTGTATCTTCTGGGTTCGCTCAGGATTGAAGACATTGACGATCACGCTTGTCTCATCGCAAAATAGTTCAATAGAAAGCGGAGGAAGATTCTCGATGTTCTCCACCGAGGCCAGTTCAAGATATAGCAATCGCTTGATTTCTTCCCCATCGAGATGCTCACACTCCTGAATGCTCAGGGGAAACGGCTGCACGCGGCCCTCGGCCGCAGCTACACCGGTCGTGGCAAATACAAGACAGAGCAGCAAGGCGCCAAAAAGTGGCGCCCCACGCGGGAAATAGATTTCATTTCGGATCACTGCGTGATTCTACGCATACGATCGGCATAAGGTCCATTCGGAAATTTGTCCAGGTATCGCTTTGCGGCCTTGTTGGCCTCCCGCAGGTGCCCGATTCGGTCCAGGGAGATCGCCTCCTGGAAGTGGGCATCTTCAGCGAGCGTTCCCCTCGGCGAGCTTCTCCAGCACTTGCGGAATGCCCGGGCGGCGTCCACGTATCGGCCTCGCTGACTCTCTACCTTTCCGAGGGTGTAGAGCACGCTGACTACTCTCCCGTCTCCCGGGTAGATGGTCACCAGTTTGCGAAGCAATTTCGCCGCCAGGTTGTTATCTCCTCGTTTGCGTGCCCGATCCACCTCCCGCATCAGATAGGAGAATGATGGGACGCTTTCATCGTAACGCTTGGGGGCTCCTTCAACCACGGAAACCGTTCCTTTCAGCAACGGCGCCTCCGGTACCTCATCGACCATGGCCACACTCTGCTCGTTGGAACGATCCCGGCCGGCCAGCACTATCTCCTCGCCCGCCGTCAACTCCACCACGCCGGATCCGCTGTCGATAATCACCACCCCCCGCTCTACCTTCACTCTCACGTCGGTGACGTCCACTTCCACAATAAACACCGTTCCTACAACCCTCACCTCGATACCGCCGGCGTTCACCAGGAACTCGCGGCCGGGGACCTTCTCAACCTGATATCGAACCTGTCCGCTCTTGTGCCAGATCTTGACTGCGGCTATTGACTGCTCCTCGACATCTACTTCCGCTGTAGTGAGATAGGTGGCCGTGGAGCCGTCGAGGAACCTGAGCTGAGACAAACCGGTTTCCGAACTCTGTTCAGCGCCCAGGCCGGCGATGTTCAGTTTCGACTCATTGAGCACCGCCGGGTGCGCTCCGTTGTCAAACATGAACATGAACAGCCCAAAGATCGCCAGCGCCGCAGCCGCAATTGCCGCCACGGCCACAAGCCTGGGTCTCGACACCGTTTTCCTGGATTCTCGACGGTAGGAGAGCAGCCTGGTCAGGACACGGCGTTCGGTTACCGCGTCCCACCTCGCCTCCTCGATGCCGTTCTTCCAGGCTTCTATTGTGTGATCAAGATTCATTGCATCTTTTCCCTGATGGTTTGTTCCGCTTTGTTGATACGCCTCTTCACCGTGGCTACGGAGATCTCGCATGCCTCGGAGATTTCCCCCAGAGATCGCTCTTCCAGACGACGCAATATCCAGGGGTACAACAGTTTCGTCGATACGCCTTCCATTGCCCTCACGAGATCGAGGGGTACCGGGCGATTCCTGGGATCGTAGCTCTGGTCCGTTTCCTTGGAGGCCCAGAAATGTAGAAATCCGAGGCGCCTCTTTCTGGCTGACCGGCGCCGGGCGAGCCTTACGGCAATCTTCACCAGCCAGGTCCTGAAATATTCGGGTTCCCGCAAGCCAATCATTTTCTCCGACGCGGTGGCGAACACCTCCTGGACCTGATCTTCCAGATCGCCATCGTCACCCGTTATCCCGTAAATAACGCCGGCAATATATCGTGCGTGCCTGGTGTACAGGGTCGTGAACGCACGGTCGTCTCCGCGTATCGCGCCTTCTACAAGAACGGCGTCGCTTTCGTGTGCGGGAGCAAGTTTTGCTGAAGTGCGCATGTTGCCCTATTGAGCGCCCCCGGAGGTGAAACGGCTCATTTCCAGACACGCTAAAATTATGATAACATAATTCAGGCATGGTTGAGTATCCCACATCCCCCACGAGAACATCCCCATTTGCGGGAATGAGCCTCTGGCTCGCCCTTCTTTGCTGTCTTGCGTCCTGTTCCATTGTGGAGGTACTGGCTCCCATGGACGGTGAGAATTCCGGGGATTCGGACACCGATACCGACACGGATATCGACGCCGATACCGACACGGACACCGATTCCGATACAGAGCCCGACCCCAGCTGTCCCGAGATGCCGGACGACGCCTGCGACAACATCAACCTTGTCGGTGGTGTAAGCTGCGAGAGTCCGGCTTACATTGCCAGGTCCACCGTGGCGGGCGGGTTGGGGATGAATGACACCCTGGTGGGGGCCTTTGACAATGATCAGGCCTGTTCGGGGAACGGTGGCGACCAGTTCTACAAGTTATATATTCTCGCGGGTGAAGCACTCACGGTCTTTCATACCGTGGATACGCCGGGAGCTTACGTGCCCGTCGTCGCCGTGTTCAAGACCGCGGATCCGTGCGTGGCGACGGGTTGCAACCAGCTGGTTGCCTGTGACGAGAACCTCGACGGAGACGAGACTGCCTCTATCAACGGCTACACCTCCACCAGCCACAGCTGGCACATCATCAAGGTAGACAGCCAGGAGGACCTCACGGGGGTGGGAGATCACAACGTCAGTGTAGTACTGCAATGTCTTAGTCCATATGATTGTGATTGTTGAGCCGATTTTCGATCAACGTGACTCAATATTCGCATGGAGGTGAAACCAATGAATAGACTCATGCCCTTAATCTTGCTCCTTGCAGCCATGGCGATAACGATGGTTCAGTGCGTCGAAGACGACTCCGATTCCGGGGGTGACAGCGACTCGGACAGCGATTCCGATGGCGACTCGGACAGCGATTCCGATGGCGACTCGGATTCCGATGGCGATTCGGACTCGGACTCGGATACGGATTCGGACACTGACTCCGATGGCGATCTGGTTCCGCCTGCCGGGGGTTCTTCCGGCGGCAGCGGCGGCAGCTCTACCGCCTCCACGGGCACCACAGTGACCGCCGGGGGGTTAACCTACCGGATCATTGCGACATCTTCGATAGGTGATCCAGCCAAGCTCATGCTCGTTTACAGCGGGACCGAGGGCGGCGCCATGATGATGCAGAACATCGCCCAGTTCGTGGCCGCCGACTACTACGGCATGGGGTCGACCATCGTCGCGATCCTCAGCGGCGACGACTACTTCTCCGACGGCGCTGCCGGGGCCGCGGACGGCGTGACCGTCATTGACGACGTGCGCTCCAAGTACAATGTCGACAACGATCGAACCTATCTTCTC
>JAUVAN010000324.1 GCA_030591725.1 Deltaproteobacteria bacterium | reverse complement strand
GTCGGTGTCCGTGTCGGTTCCCGCATCGGAACCACCACCGCCTCCGCCGCTGCTGCAGCCGATGATCAACATCGCCGACAGAGCCGCCCACAATACAATAAATATTCTGGTTCTCATGTTCAGGTTCTCCTTTTCCCTTTCAAGGAAACAACTTTTGTCTAGTGTCTAGTAAAAGTGTTCTATTGGAAAAAAAATAAAAAACAAAGTGTTTTCTTCGTGGCGCGAAAAGATAATCATCCGGGTCATCTTTCGTTTGTATTTTGTCAGTTCACGCTGGTGCCGGACGGCCCTGACAGGGTGATCAACCCGTTGCCGTGCAGGGAATGAACAAATTGGGAGACCCTTTCGTAGCGCGGTTCGACGCGATCTCCCAGCTGCTCGTACGCCAGATCGGCTATCTGCCCCACGGTCAGCTCTCCATCGACCAGCTGCCACACGGTCGTTCCGATATCGTCGAGGCTGATGCGGGAGTACTTTTTCGGCAGCTTCGGTTGCAGCAGCCTGGCCAGGACTCCCGTCAGGTGCTTGGGACGGAGGAGAACGCAGCGACCGTCGTTGTCCTCCTCGTGATCCGCATTGCGCATGGGTATGTTGTGCAGGTAACTATTGTTTTCCATATCCAGTCAATTCCAGAGGGTGAATCTTGAGAGTACTATGGTATCATGCTGCTCGTGAAAGACGAATTGATCAAGCGGCTCGAAACCAAATTCGGAACATCAAAAGACGATTCCGACTCGTGGAAAAATGTCACCTCGTCCAGGATTCCGGTGGCTCCGGACGTATCATCGGAGGTGGCCATAGGCAGGATTCGGGGGTTGCGAATCCTCGTGCTCGGGAATCACGGAGATCATGTGAAGTCGATGTCCGAGTCCCTGCAAGGGATGCGGGTAAAGGTTGCGGTGGGGAAGGTGGACGAGAGCGGGTACAGGACCGCGCTGGAATTCCGACCTGACGTTATCGTTTCGGAGCTCATCCGCCCGGGTGAGCGCGGATGGTGGCTCTTCCAGAGGCTCAGGAGGCACCCGACCCTCAAGTGGGCGCCGGTGCTCCTCATGAAATGGTGGAAAGAAGATGACGATGGCACCGCCAGGGTGCTGATCTCGAGCGTCGTGGAGCGAATAGCCGACGCCCTCACTCCCATGCGGGTTCTGGAGGAGCGGATATCGGCGGGCAGACCGCTGGCGGACAAGCTGGAGATGATCGGGCCTCCGGCGCTGGTTAAAGCGCTCGGGGACACGCGTCTCAACGGTGTTCTCGCGCTCAACGATGCCTGGAACGTGTTCGAGATCGGCTTCGCGAAAGGGAATGTGGTGTCGGCCATCCGCAGGGGGGTCGATGGGGGAACCAACGAAGGAGAGACGGCCTTCTCCCAGTTTCTCATGTGCGATCTGGGCAGGTGGTCGTTCAAGCGTCACGATGAGGGCCCTGTTCCCAAGAATGTGATGGGCACGCTGGAGCGATTGCTCGATCGGTCTGCGAGGGTTCTGGCCAGGTTGTTCGGGCCCGATGCGGATCCCGTCGCCGGCGGCGAGGGCGGGCTAGAGGTGAGTCCGGGCCTGTTTCACGAGATAGCTTCCACATTCAAGGGAGTTGCTCACGAGATGACCGAAGGAATGGCGGCCGGGGCGCCTCCGGAGGATCTTGATGCGATCCTCGAAAAAGAGGGAGATCGTCTGGAGATCGAGCGGGCGTTGATCAGCCTGTTGCGCTCCGGGGCTGTTGTGCCAACAAGATCAAGACCCGCCTGGAAACCCGGTTCGAGGGAAGAACAGGTAGCACGGAGTGTCTGCCATGTTCTCGAGTGGGCGGCGTCGGATCACAGGTCGCCGGAGAAAAAGAAAGACGCGGCGGCGGAGCCGAACATCTCGGGCACCGGCTACTACCGAAGGTCGGGTGCGCCCGCAGAGAAGGTGTCTCTGGGCAAGTCGGAGGTCGTCACGGCGCCCGGAGCGTTGCGTTCTTCCTCTGTCGACGGCCTGGTGAACGATGCCGGCGGCGATCGGGATACACCGTTGATCTCCAAGGACGACATGGCCCATCAGGGGTTATTTCCGGACGGACCTGCCCACCCGGATAACCGGTCTTTGCGGGCGCTGCCCCACGACTCCCTGGTGCCGAGCCCCAGAAAAAAAATCCGGAACCAGTCCGGAAAACAGATGTGGCTGGCCATAGGGATAGCCGTCCTGATGGGTTTTTTGCTCATCGCCGGCCTGGTTGTCATCAATTCGAGCAGCAGGGATGCTCCCGAGGCCATTGACAAACCCCGCCGCACTTCCAGTTGACCGCCGGGGGCGCCCCACGTTAGTCTCCAAAATTCATTATGAAGAACGTCAAACGCTACGAAAATCGCTCCCTTGGATGGCTGATCGTGCTGGTTGTCATCACGTCGGTGAGCATGCTGGCATACGTGCTGGCGTACATGCACGATTTCGCGGGGGATGACTCGCTCGATTTCTGGCAGCTTTTCTACGGCTCGGTTTCACAGGGCGCTCTTTCCAATATGCCGGAGGTGATTGCGGGTGTTCTGGGAATAACCGTCACTGTGGTGGCCATCGTAGTGGAGCTGGCGTCCAATCGATATACATCCAGGATCACTGAACTTTTTGTGACCGCTCCCACAAACCTGGTAGTACTTGGCTTCTTCGTGGTGACCGCTCTTCTGTGCATCTGGGTCAGCCTCACGGGCTCTTCACCCGGCCACGTCCCGCACGCGGGCGCGGTAATAACCACTGTGGCCATCACGATCTGCATGGTAGCGTTGATGCCGTACTTCGGGTTCGTTTTCAATTTTCTCAATCCGCACAACATCATCAATCGTATGGCATCCTCGGCCCTCGCGGCGATGGCGAAGGGTGGGCGCGGGGAAGGCGCAAGGAGCGAACGGTGCAAGGAGCGGGCGGTTCGCGGAATAGAACAGCTGGCCGATGTGGCGCTCAATGCGATAGACAACAAGGACAAGGTCATCTGCATGCACGCGGTCAACACCCTCGGCCGGCTCATGCGGGATTATTTCAGTTTCAAGGAATCGTTTTGCGCCGGCTGGTTCACCATGGATTCGCGGATAAGAGAGAACCCGGACTTTGTGTCCATGCAGGAAGAAGTGCTCGATGACATCGAGCAGGGTCGGTACTGGCTGGAGATGAAGATACTTCGCCAGTACCAGATGTTGTACGGCGAGACCCTGAACCGCATGAGGGACATCAACTATCTCATCGCCATAAACACGAGGAAGGCGGCGCAGGAGGCGATGGACAGGAACGACGAGCATTCGGCCGATCTGGCGGTCAAGTTCTTCAACACGTACATGCGGGCCACCATCAACAGCAAGGACGTTCGCACGGCGTACAACGTCCTCAACCAGTATAGATTGCTCGCCGAGGACGCCCTTTTGCGCGGGCGTAGCGAGGTGGCTCTGGATGCTGCGAAGCGCTTCCAGTATTATGGGCAGTTGGGTTTTTCATCGGGGCTCGCCTTCGTTCTGGAGACCGCCGCCTACGACCTGTGCACCCTGAATGAGCTCGCCTTCAAGCTGGACGCCGACTGCAAGGATGAGTTGCTCGCGATCTTTTTGGATGTCGATAAGGAAGCCGAGGAAGGTCACGATATGGAGGCGTCGTTGCGGGGGGTGCGCAAGGCCCAGATCAAGCTGGCCACATACTACCTGATCCACGGCGCGGAGGATCTGGCACGATCTATTTACGAAGACATGCGGGATGAGTTACCGTCTCGCCTGATCTCCATACGGGAAGAGCTGGACGGCATCACGTCCGAGGGTTTCTGGGAGGTCAGTGATCGCGGTGTGAATTTCGACTATCTGGATCCGGAACGCCGCGCAACCCTGGACACTTTCTTCGGTTGGTTCTCTTTCGGAGCCCGACCGAGTGATCGCCTGAGTTAAAAGAGCCGCTCAAGGAAGGATCTATGTCGATGTTTACAATCATCGTCACCGAAAAAGGCGGAAGCAAGCAGAGGCTTGAATTTGACGAGGAGGTCGTGACCATAGGTCGCGTCCAGGGAAACCAGATTGTCCTGCCGCGGGGCAATGTATCCAAGAAGCACGCCAAGCTGGAGTACAGCGGCGGCGAGTTTCGGCTCACCGACCTGAACAGCACCAACGGCACGTATATTAATGGGCGAAGGATTACCGATACAACGTTGATCAAGCAGTCAGATAGCGTTTACGTGGGAGAGTTCATCCTGGCGTTCGAGAGATCGCTGTCCGAGCCGGCTGATGCGCCCGCGCGGCCGCCGATTCCCGCGAGCCCACGTCACAAGATGCCTCCACCGCCGAGCCGGGAGGCGAAGGTCGTCGATGATGAAGTGCCAACGCATTCGATGTCCACGCCTTCCGATGACGAGATCTTCGCCTCTTCTGCAAAGGAGAGTCCTCCCAGGGCTCCCAGACCGCCGGCAGCGCCGCGCCCCAAGGCTCCAGCTCCAGCTCCAGCACCTGCGCCAGCACCAGCGTCCGCGCCAGCACCGGCGCCCACACCGGCGAAGGAGAGCAGGGGCAGCAGCGACCGGATGGAACAGATGATCGACGTGCTCGCCAGGCAGGTGAAACGCGTGGAGAGAGGATCGATCCCCGTCAAGCTCGACGAGGGCACCTCGGGGATGTTCCGGTTGATCCTCTAAGATCTGGCCCGTGATATGGGGTCCTGTGGATAACTGTCCCGGTCCAGGGAGATGGGAGTTCTGCTCGGTAGCTTTTTTCGCGCCGTGGTGGTTC
>JAUVAN010000311.1 GCA_030591725.1 Deltaproteobacteria bacterium | reverse complement strand
CGCCTGGCCGAATACCGCAACCTCATTCTCAAATAGGTAACGATCATCCGCCAAAGCCGAGCATCGCAGCTGAATCAGGCCACGGCGTCGGCGGACAGTCGTCAATACATCCAGCTACAGCCTGTATGTAAAACCCCGCCCCTCGAACGCGCCAGCTACAGCCTGATTGGAAAAACCCATCTCCCGAACGCGTCAGCTACAGCCTGTATGTAAATCCCATCCGGGAAATCGAGTCAGGGGAACCCTGGAAAGAAAGTGACTGGCACCTGGAAAGTCAGGGGAGCCCTGATGCGTCAAAACGACGGATAGACCGAGTCAGGGAAGCGCTGGGTCACCAAAATATGGAAAATAATGTGTCTGGCACCCTTGGGGGCGTATGTGCCGGACTCATTTTTAAAAGCGCCTTTTCGCGATCAATGTTAAAATGCGTCCGCGTTCACATAAAAAGGGATAGGGAATGACGTACTTGGTTTTGACAGTGCTTGCGACCATGCTGGCCGTTGCGGGTTGCTCTGACGACACGCAGGACCTCGACAGTGGGACCACCGACGCGGACAGTGACACAGACTCGGATACCGACACCGATACCGACAGCGATTCGGATACTAATGACCAACAAGTTGGTTGTTTTAATTGGAACAATTGGGAATGCCAAGGGGAAGGAGAAACCTGTAAGGCTGTATGTGCCTCGATTGGTTTAACCTGTAGTCAGCATAGTTCGATAAACAAATGTCACATCAATAACGATGGGGTTTACTACTCTTGTCCAGTTTCACAGTCACTGTCAGGGTGTTCAATTTGTGAGGATGCCGTTAACGGATGTGCTAGCGAATTCTTCTAACTCTTCTGAGTGGTGCCCCAGAAAAAAGTAGTCTGACACCCTGAGAAAAATGTGTCTGGCACCCCTGCGACAGGTTGAGACGCGGTGCGGATATGTCATAATGGACGCGGTTTTCAGGATGGTGAGGAGATACCGGTGAGCATTCGAGATAAAGAACTGCTGATTTTCGACGGGGCGTGCGGGTCCAATCTTCATGCGCAGGATCTGCCCTCGTCTGCGTGGGGCGATCGGTTCGAGGGATGCAACGAGTACCTCAATCTTTCGGCGCCGTCGGCGGTGGTTGCTCTGCACACATCTTTCCTCGACGCGGGCGCGGATGTCATCGAGACCAACACTTTCGGAGGAACGCGTCTGGTTCTGGCCGAGTACGGACTAGAAGACCGGGTGGCGGAGATCAACGCCGCTGCGGTGAAGAACGCGCTGGACGCCATCGGCGGACGCCCCGACAAGTACGTGGCCGGCTCGATGGGACCGGGGACAAAGCTCCCCTCCCTGGGCCAGATCCCACCAGGGGAGCTTTACAGCGCGCACCTGGAGCAGGCATCAGCGCTCATCGAGGCGGGCGTGGACGTGCTCATCGTGGAGACATGCCAGGATCCCCTGCAGATGAAGCTGGCCCTGGTCGCCGCGTTCGATTCGCTCGAAAAGCTCGAATCCAACATCCCGGTGATGCTCTCGGTCACCATCGAGACCACCGGAACCATGCTCGTGGGCACATCCATCAACGCGGTCATGACCACCGCCGAGCCGTTCCCGCTGTTTTCAATCGGCATCAACTGCGCGACCGGTCCAGAGCGTATGAGCGGCCAGGTCAAGTACCTGAGTCGTTCGTGGCGCGGTCGCATTTCGGTGATCCCCAACGCGGGCATGCCGGAGATCAGGGACGACCAGACATACTACCCGCTCGATCCATCGGAGTTCGCAAGACGATTGAAGAGTTTCGTCGTGGAAGACGGCGTCTCCATCGTCGGTGGTTGCTGCGGCACAACTCCCGATCACATAAGCGCGCTCGCAAGTGAGCTGAAAGGCCTTGCCCCCGCCCGCCGCAAACCGGTGTGGACGCCCTCCCTTTCCAGCCTCTACGAATCCGTCGAAGCGAGGCAGGAAATTCCCCCGCTGATAATCGGCGAGCGCATGAACACCCACGGTTCCCGCAAATTCAAGAAGCTGCTGCTGGCCGAGGATTTCGAGGGCGCGGCGCGGATCGGATCGAATCAGGAGGCTGCGGGCGCTCACTTGCTCGACGTGTGTACGGCTTTCGCCGGTCGCGACGAGAGGGAGGATGTCACCAGGCTGGTGAAGATCCTCAACACGACGGTGAAGCGCCCACTCGTCATCGACTCCACGCGCCCCGAAACGATCGAGGCGGCTCTCGAGGCCATACCCGGCAGGTGCCTGGTCAATTCCATCAACCTGGAGGACGGGGGCGTCACGGCGCGGCGCGTTCTGAAGCAGGTGAAGAGATTCGGGGCGGCGGTGATCGCTCTGACCATCGGTCCCGACGGAATGGCCGCAACCGCAAAGGAAAAGCTCTCGGTCGCGCGCGATATCCACTCGCTGGCTGTTGACGAGATCGGCCTGCGTCCATCTGACATCTTCTTCGATCCCCTCACTTTCACCATCGGCTCGGGGGATTCGAAGCTGGAGAGATCGGCGGTAGAGACACTCGAGGCCATCGAACTCATCAAGGATTCCCTGCCCGGTGTCTATACGAGCCTGGGAGTGAGCAATATCTCGTTCGGCCTGCCCGCATCCTCCAGGAAGATCCTCAACTCGGTCTTCCTCCACGAGGCGATTCGCGCGGGTCTGGACGCGGCAATCGTGGACCCCGCCAAGATCCTTCCCCTGTCCAGGATTTCGAAGGAGGATAACGTAATCTGCATGGACCTCCTGCTCGACAGGCGCGCAGAGACTGGAGAATCGCCCCTGTCAGCCTACATTGCCCATTTCGAGGAGCACAAGGCGCGGAGTGACGACGAGACCGACGCGCGCAAGAGATTCCTTCCGGAGGAGATGCTTCAATCCCGGTTGATGGACGGTGACAGATCGGACATCGAGGATCTCCTGTCCATACTGATGGAGCGCTACGCCCCGCTGGAGATTATCAACCGGATCCTCGTCCCGGCAATGCGAAAGGTGGGGATTCTGTTCAAGAAGGGAGAGATGTTGCTGCCGTTCGTGCTCAGCTCCGCAGAGGTGATGAAGGCGAGCGTGAGCTTTCTGCAGCCCCACATGGAGCAATCGCAGATGGATGAGGGAACCAGGATCCTGCTGGCAACCGTCGCGGGCGATGTGCACGATATCGGCAAGAACCTGGTGGATATCATCCTCTCAAACAACGGTTACAGGGTTTTCAATATCGGAACCAACGTGCCCGTCGAAACAATTATAGAAAAGGCCAGGGATCTCGATGTTCATGCCATCGGACTGTCCGGGCTGCTCGTCAAGTCCGCTCTCCTTATGAAAAGCAGCCTGCCCCGTTTTGCAGAAGCCGGCCTCAAGATGCCCGTCCTTCTCGGCGGCGCGGCCCTCACCAGGGGCTTCGTGGCCAGGGATTGCGTTCCGTCGTTCGGCGAGCCGG
Source organism: Deltaproteobacteria bacterium (assembly GCA_030591725.1). Lineage (GTDB taxonomy): Bacteria > Myxococcota_A > Polyangia > JAAYKL01 > JAAYKL01 > JAUVAN01. The sequence continues at coordinate 1,662 of JAUVAN010000311.1, read as the reverse complement.
TCGTCTACTGTGCCGACGCCATGGCGGGATTGAGCGCCATGCAGGATCTCGAACGCGGAAAACTCGCACCGACAATCGACGATACCACGGACGGTGACGACGGGACCGGACGAGAAGAAACTGTCGTCTCTCGTAACAATCCCGTTCCGAAGGTTCCATTTCTAGGTTCCAGATACGCGACCGATATCCCGCTGGAGGACCTGTTCGCCCTCATGAACCGCAAGGCGCTCTTTCGCGGTCGGTGGGGGTACGCCAGAACCGGACGAACCCGGGAGGAGCACGCAGCTCTGTTGAAGGAAAAGGCCGAACCTGCCCTCGCTCGATTGATCAGGGAATGCACCGAGGGAAAACTTGCGAAGCCGTCGGTCGCGTACGGCTATTTCGCTTGTAGATCCGACGGCGATAATCTGATCGTTGAGCACGCGGACAGGGGGGTTGTTTTGGAGTTCCCCAGACAGAAGCACCCCCCGCATCTATGCCTGGCAGATTACTTTAAAAACCAGCAAGAAGGCGGTGATATTGTAGGGTTATTTGTGGCCTCTATCGGCCCCGAACTGTCAGAGGGTGCCAGACACCTTTTTGAGTCGGACAGGTATCACGATTATCTCATGACCCACGGTTTTGCCATGGAGTTGGCCGAGGCCCTGGCCGAATACTGGAACCGGCGAATGCAGCAGGAACTCGGCCTGACCAACATGAGGTCCAACGACGGGGCTCCCTCTCCGAGAGACCAGGGGCTTCGGTACGGCTTCGGTTACTCCTCGTGTCCGGATCTCGATTCCCAGCAACTGGTTTTCGAGTTGTTGGATCCCTCCAGGATAGGAGTTTCTCTCACCGAAAATATGGAGATGGTACCGGAGGCTACCACCTCTGCGATATTGGTACACCACCCTCAAGCCGTGTACTTTGCAGTGTGAACCGTCTTTGACCCCATCCCGGCCTTCCCCTGAGATAGGGGAAGGGGAAGATGATGAGACCATCTTTTATTTGCAAGCACTCTTTTCATTGTTGAAATGGGAATTGCTATATCACCGGAAATCGCCCAGTCTGAACATGGTAGAAGTATAACCTTTATGTGTGTAAATACAAAGGGTTACCCCTTCTGCGCCACACGGCGCAAGGGATGTGGCACGGGGTTTGCTTTTCCGTCAGTCCGTTAGACGGCGAATTCGAATCCAGATGCCCCCCCATCTTCGAGTTCGCCGTTTTTTTTTACTCTTTTTCAGGGTTGAGATCTTCGTCTTCGATCATTCGCTCAGGCACCCAGAGTCCCACCATCGTATTGGCCCAACGGAGGCGACTGGGCTCTCCCCGAGGAGGTGACTCCGCCCAGATCTCGCCGCCGAAGCGCTCGACGATCTTTCGCGAAAGGGCCAGTCCCAACCCCGCCCCACCGTGCTCGCGGGTGGGTGAGCCGTCTATCTGGTAGAAAGTTTTGAAGATGGACTGGAGCTCGGCCTTCGGAATACCCTTCCCCGAATCGTAAACCAGGAATAAAAGGCGCTCCCGCTCCCTGCGCGTACAGACGTACACCTTTCCATCCCCGCGGCAGAACTTCACCGCGTTCTCCAGGAGTTGCACCATGGCCCGCTTGAGCTTGTCCGGATCGCCAAAACCCTTGCTCATTTTTTCGGGTATGGCGGTCTCCAGGGTGATCCCTCG
>JAUVAN010000292.1 GCA_030591725.1 Deltaproteobacteria bacterium | reverse complement strand
GGTTCTAGACTCCCTCGAAGAACTCGATGGTATCGCCATCGCGAAGGGTCACTATCGCCTTCTTCCAGTTCGGGCGCTTGCCGGTTCGCCGCCCGATCCGACCCACCTTGCCGCGAACGATCAAGGTGTTGACATTGGTGACCCCTACATTGAACAGTTTCTCCACGGCCAACTTGATTTGGTTCTTGTTTGCCTTGATGGCGACCTGGAAAAGGACCTTGTTCTGCTCTTCCTTGAGCACCTCACCCTTCTCGGTCATGATCAACGGCCTGATTATCACCTCTTGTGCGGCTTTCATGAATCAATTCTCCTCGACCGCACCGGTCGCTCGAGCCTCGCCTGGACATCCATTACAGCGCGCCTGGTAATCACCAACTGGTCATGCTTGAGGATGTCATAAACATTGAGTCCGGCGGGCGGCAGGAAACGATGATTGGCCAGGTTCCCTGCGCTCATTCGCAACGTGTGGTTCTCATCGAGATCGACGATCAGGGCCTTGTTCATCCCCAGGGTTCCGAGAATCTCGGACAGGCGACGAGTCTTGATCTCGGGAAGCTCGAAATCCTCGAGTACAACCAACCTCTCCTCTTTGACAAAGAGAGACAGCGCGCTTGTCAATGCACCCCTCCGAACCTTCTTGGGAGGCGAGAAATCGTATGACCGGGGGCCGGGACCAAAGACGGTTCCGCCGCCGACATGGTTGGGCGCACGTATCGTACCCTGGCGTGCACGCCCGGTACCTTTTTGGCGATAGGGCTTGGCCCCTCCGCCGGCTACGGCGTTACGCTCCTTGGTGCATGCAGTGCCGCTACGCTTACGGTTGCGCTGCATTCGCACGATCTCATGGAGAAGGTGGTACTTGACCTCAGCGCCGAACACCGCCTCGCTGAGATCGATCTCGCCGACCTCTTTGTTCTCCAGATTTTTTATCTTCAGCTTTGGCATCACTTGTCTCCGCCGTTGCGTTTAGCTTCTGATCTCCACGTCCACACCAGCACTCAGATCCAGTTTCATCAACGCGTCGAGCGTCTGCTGGGTGGGCTCGATAATGTCTATCAGACGCTTGTGAGTTCTGATCTCGAACTGCTCGCGAGATTTCTTGTCGATGTGCGGACCACGCAGGACCGTGAATCGATTGATGCGAGTGGGCAGTGGAATCGGTCCCGCCACATTTGCGCCCGTCCTCCTCGCCGTATCGACGATTTCAGACGTAGACGCATCGAGCAGTTTGTGATCGTAGGCCTTCAGCCTGATTCTAATTTTGTTGGCCATGTCTGGCTCTCCCTACTCTATAATCGACGCAACCACGCCGGCGCCCACTGTTCGGCCACCCTCGCGAATTGCGAAACGCATGCCTTCTTCCATAGCAACCGGGTCTATCAACGCTACCGTCATCTCAACGTTGTCCCCGGGCATCACCATCTTCACATCCTCGGGAAGCTCGATGCTTCCCGTAACATCCGTCGTGCGAATGTAGAACTGAGGTCGGTAGTTGCTGAAGAACGGCGTGTGACGGCCGCCCTCTTCCTTCTTCAGAATGTAGACCTCACACGTGAATTTCTTGTGCGCCAGAATCGACTTCACATGCGCCAACACCTGGCCTCGGTAGATCTCGTCCTTCGCCACTCCGCGAAGCAGCACTCCGATGTTGTCTCCCGCTCGCCCCTCGTCCAGTAGCTTGCGGAACATCTCCACGCCCGTCACCACCGTCTTGCGCGTCTCTCCAAAACCGATGATCTCCACCTCTTCCTGGATCTTCACGATTCCGCGCTCCACTCGTCCCGTCGCTACCGTCCCGCGACCCTTGATCGAGAATACGTCCTCGACAGGCATCAGAAACGGCTTGTCCACATCTCGAACCGGCTCCGGGATCGACTCGTCGCACGCCTTCATCAACTCCACCACCGAGCCCTCGCCCATCTCTCCGGTGTCTCCCTCAAGCGCCTTCAGCGCCGAACCTCTGACCACTGGAAGATCATCTCCGGGGAACTCGTACGACGACAGAAGCTCTCGAACCTCCATGTCCACCAGCTCAAGAAGCTCCTCGTCCTCCACCATGTCTACCTTGTTCATGTAAACCACGACCGCCGGAACTCCCACCTGACGGGCGAGAAGAATGTGCTCGCGCGTCTGCGGCATCGGTCCGTCGTTCGCCGCCACCACCAGAATCGCTCCGTCCATCTGCGCCGCTCCGGTGATCATGTTCTTGATGTAGTCGGCGTGACCAGGGCAATCCACGTGGGCATAGTGGCGATTCTTCGTCTCGTACTCCACGTGCGCCGTCGCTATTGTGATGCCGCGCTCCCTCTCCTCGGGGGCGTTGTCGATCTCGTCGAACGCAACAAACGTCGCCCCGCCTTCCTGCGCCAGCTTCTTCGTGATCGCTGCAGTCAACGTCGTCTTGCCGTGATCGATGTGACCGATCGTTCCGATGTTCACGTGCGGCTTGTTCCTGATAAATTTTTCCTTGGCCATTCTCAAGCTCCTTGCGTTATCCGATGATCGTTTTGGCAATCTGTTCGGGGACGGCATCAAAATGCGAAAACTGCATTGTGTATGTCGAGCGCCCCTGCGTCACCGTTCTCAAGTCCGTTGTATATCCAAACATCCGACGCAAAGGAACACTCGCATCCAATACCTGTGTTGTGCCTCGGGCGTCCATTCCATTTATCTTTCCGTGCCGTCGGTTCAGGTCGCCGACAACCTCTCCCATGAATTCTTCCGGAACAATTACTTGCACAGCCATCATCGGCTCCAGAAGAGCGGGCTCCGACTGTCTCAATGCCTCTCTTAGGGCAATCGAGGCGGCGATTTTATACGCTAGATCAGTACTGTCAACCTCATGCTTGATATCTTTTAATAATGTCACCACCAGATCCACGACGGGATATCCGGCGAGAACTCCGGCGTCGAGTGAACCTCTGACACTTTCCTCTATATATTTCAAGCATTCCGCCGGAATGTCAGGAGGTTGAACTTCGCTTCCAAATATCACCCCCACACCGCGATCCCCGGGAGCTACCCGTAACGTCACCGTGGCCTTGTGAGTCTTTGTGCCCATCTGTTTATCAAATTCACCCACTGCCTGCGCCTCGATTGTGGCTGTTTCCCTGTATGCAACTCGCGGATCGCCGACATTCGCCTCGACGTTGAACTCTCTCCTCAGGCGATCGACGATGACCTCGAGGTGCAACTCTCCCATGCCGCTGATAAGTGTCTGGCCTGTTTCCTCGTCGACCTTTACCACGAAGGTGGGATCCTCAATGGTGACGCGCTCAAGAGCCTGGCTCAGCTTCTCCTGATCTGCCATCGTCCTTGGCTCGATGGCGATGGAGATCACAGGTTGCGGCGCCTCGATTCTCTCGAGAAGAAGAGGCTTCTTGATGTCGCAGAGAGTATCACCGGTGGTGGTGAACCGGAGTCCCACTGCGGCAGCGATGTCCCCTGCGCGAACCTCGTCGAGCTCCTCGCGCTTGTTGGCGTGCATCTGAAGCAGGCGGTTCATCCGCTCCTTCTTGCTCTTGGCGGCGTTCTGGACTGACTTCCCTGCCTTGAGCATGCCGGAATAAACTCTAAAATAAGTGAGCTGGCCCGCGTAGGCATCGTTTTGAATTTTGAAAGCGAGCGCGCAAAACGGGGCATCGTCCGAGGGCTCCCTGGCTGTCTTCTTGCCATTACTCGGTTCCTCACCTACCACCGGCGGGAGATCCGACGGCGAGGGGAGATAGTCCACAACCGCATCGAGTACTGGCTGGACTCCCTTGTTCTTGAAGGCCGACCCGCAGTAAACAGGCACTATCTTGCCCGCGAGGGTTCCGGTTCTGATGGCTCCTCGAATCTTGTCGTTGTCGACACTCTCGCCTTCGAGGTAACGCTCCATGATCTCCTCATCGAAATCTGCGGCGACCTCGATGAGCTGATCTCTCGCGACGGCGCATTCGTCCTTGAGGTCTGCGGGAATATCCTCGTAATGAAAAGATGTTCCCAGGGCTTCGTCGTCCCACACGCAAGCACGATTCTCGATGAGATCCACAACGCCTACAAAGGTGTCCTCGCACCCGACGGGGATCTGCATCCTGACCGGACGGGAGTCGAGCCTGTCCACGATCATTTCGATGCATCTGTCGAAGTTGGCGCCCACGCGGTCCATCTTGTTTACGAAAACGAGCCGAGGAACATTGTAACGATCCGCCTGACGCCATACGGTTTCAGACTGTGGCTCAACCCCGGCGACACCGTCGAACACTGCAATAGCGCCGTCGAGCACTCGTAATGAACGCTCGACCTCGATGGTGAAGTCCACATGTCCCGGAGTGTCGAGAATGTTGATGCGGCAATTCCGCCAGAAACATGTGGTGGCGGCGCTCGTGATGGTTATCCCCCGTTCCTGCTCCTGGGGCATCCAATCCATCTGCGCGGTTCCGTCGTGGACTTCGCCGATCTTGTGCGAGACACCTGTGTAGTACAACACCCTCTCGGTAAGAGTTGTCTTGCCGGCATCTATATGAGCCATGATCCCGATATTACGGGTCAGGCCGATCGGGGCCCGTTTCACCACTTAAACATCTCCCAACCGCCTGGTCTGTTTTAAAACGCCAGACAGCGAGGGCCTTCGACGCGGCATCGTTCGGCGTGTGTTACACCCGCCGGCGAAGACCCGGGACTATTTCAATTTACCAACGATAATGAGCGAACGCTTTGTTAGCCTCCGCCATCTTGTGTGTGTCTTCACGCTTCTTGATCGATGCGCCGCGGTTCTGCGATGCATCGACGAGCTCAGCCGCGAGCCTCTCTCTCATGGTCTGCTCGCCGCGCGAACGGGAGAAGCCAATGATCCAGCGCATCGCCAGCGCGAGTCGGCGACCTGCGCGAACCTCGACCGGCACCTGGTACGTGGCGCCACCCACCCGACGAGATTTGACCTCGAGCTTGGGCTTCACGTTCTCGATGGCTTTTTTAAAAACATCGAGAGGATCCTGCTTGTAGCGTTGCTCAATAATGTCGAACGCCCCGTACAACGAGTGCTCAGACGTGCTCTTGGCCCCATCGAGCATCATCTTGTTGATGAACTTGGAAACCATCCGATTTCTGAACTTGGGATCGGGGTTTATCTTTCTCTTGGGAACTTCTCTACGCCTCGGCATACCCTCACCTTTAGTTCTTCGGGCGCTTGGCGCCGTACTTGCTGCGACCTCTACGTCTTTCCTCCACTCCGGAGGCGTCCATGGTTCCGCGAATGACATGATACCGTACGCCGGGAAGATCCTTCACTCGACCACCGCGAATGAGCACGACTGAGTGCTCCTGGAGGTTGTGACCTTCACCGGGAATATAAGTTGTGACCTCCATGCCGTTGGTCAGCCTTACCCTCGCCACCTTTCGCAGCGCGGAGTTCGGCTTCTTGGGAGTGGAGGTGTACACCCTCACACAAACCCCCCTCTTCTGAGGACAGGATTTGAGCGCGGGCGTGGTAGTTTTCTTGATCTGAGGCTTGCGCCCTTTTCGGACGAGCTGGTTAATCGTCG
>JAUVAN010000072.1 GCA_030591725.1 Deltaproteobacteria bacterium | reverse complement strand
GACGCTTTTTGCCACTGCTCGACACTGACGAAGCTGTTCGCGCTATTGAGATCCTCGACGCTGACTTCACTGATCCGGCTCATCTCGGGCCTGTGAGAACAGCGATGTTCTTGTACGGACGTCCGGACATCGAGACACAGACTGATGCTGCAGGCTACGTGCGGCGGTTTCTCCGAACACTGGAGCAGATCAGATCCGGTAGCGGACGAGATTCTGCTCAATGAAGCGATCGGCGGACCGGTGCGACGGCGTTTGTCCTGCGTCGCTCGGCTACTGCCGAGCTTTGCAGGATGGCACGATGACAAAATCCTCTATCCCGCTCCTCTATCCTCCTCACCCTTGACCGTCTCTTTGTTATACCTTAGAGAACTATTCGCCTTTTCTTGTCGGAAAAGCACAACCCGGCAGGGTAGCTCAGCTGGTTAGAGCGCCGGATTCATAACCCGGAGGTCGGGAGTTCAAGTCTCCCCCCCGCCACAGAAAAACAGAGGTCCCATGTCTCGTACAATCTACATCACAACACCGCTCTACTACGTCAACGCGCAGCCGCATATCGGCCACCTCTACACAACCGCGCTGGCGGACACCGTCAAGCGATTTCACATGATGATGGGTGACCATGTCTACTTCCTGACCGGCACGGACGAGCACGGCGAGAAGATTGTGAAGGCCGCGCAAAAAGCCGGCGTGGACACTCAGGAGTTCGTCGACCAGGTGGCGGGCGTCTTCAAGGGCACCTGGAAACAGATCGATTTCACCAACGATGACTTCATCCGCACCACCGAACCCCGCCACAAGGAGTTCGTGCAAAAGATCCTCAAACAAGTTCACGACTCGGGGGACATCTACTTCGATCAGTACACCGGTCTCTACTGCGTGGACTGCGAGCGATATATGACCGTGACGGAGCTCGTGGACGGCAAGTGCCCGGACCACGAGGTGGAGCCCGTAGAGGTCAAGGAATCCAACTACTTCTTCAGGATGGGCAAGTATCAGCAACAGCTCATCGACCACATCGAGAAGAATCCGGAATGGATCAGGCCCAAACGGTTCAAGAACGAGGTGCTCTCTTTTCTCAAGCAGCCCCTCGAAGATCTGTGCATTTCCAGGCCCAAGACCAGGCTCGAGTGGGGCATCGACCTGCCCTTCGACGACAAGTACGTTACCTACGTGTGGTTCGACGCGTTGCTCAACTATGTGTCCGCCCTCAAGAAGAACGCCGCCGGAGATGATGTCTTCGACCGCTACTGGAAGGAGTGCAATCACTTCATCGCAAAGGACATCCTCAAGACCCACGCGATCTACTGGCCCACCATGCTCATGGCCGCCGGTATCCCGCTTCCAAAGCAACTGGACGTTCACGGCTACTGGCTCTCCGGTGAGTCGAAGATGTCCAAGAGCCTGGGCAACGTGGTGAGGCCGCTCGTCTTCGACGAGCAGTTCGGGATAGAGAACCTGCGTTACTTCTTCTTTCGGGAGATGAAGTTCGGCAAGGATGCGGGATTCACCTACGAGTTGTTCGTGGAGCGCTACAACTCGGATCTGGCGAACGGACTGGGCAACCTCTTGTCACGCACCGCATCCATCGTGAAGAAGAACCTGGGAGGCAAGGTACCCGAACAACAGGACACAACCGACGCGGAGCGGCCCCTGATCGCGATGGCCAAAAAGCTCCTCGAAACCTACCCCCAAAACTTCGACGATCGCTCTTTTCACGTTGCGGTAGAAGACATCCGCTCGCTCATGGCCGCAGCCGACAGGTACATCAACGAGATGGCACCGTGGAAGCTGGCGAGGGACGACGAACGCAAAAAAGATCTGGCCCGCGTGTTGTACACCGCCCTGGAGATCGTGAGAATATCCGCGGTGCTCCTGTCGCCCATCATGCCCAAGAAGTGCGTGCAGATCCTCGCCTACCTTGGAGAGACACGGCCCCTTGACGGTTCGGTCCCATTCGAGGAGCTCGCGGGATGGGGCGGCCTCAAATCCGGACACGAGTTCGGTGATGTCCCACGACTGTTCCCGCGAATTGACGAGAAGAAGCTCAAGGAAGTGCTCGAATCGGTCGAGGCTTCCAGGGGCGTAGAAGAGAAAGCCGGAAGTGACGATCTGGAACCCATAAGGGACGAGATAACCATCGACGACTTCTCCAGGGTTGACCTGCGCGTGGGTATCATTCGGGAGGGACACCTCGTGGAGGGCTCCAAAAAGCTGATTCGCCTGATGGTCGATCTGGGAGAGGAGAAGCCCAGGCAGATCTTCGCCGGGATAAAATCCCACTACGCACAACCGCAGGATCTTGTGGGCACCAAAGTCATCGTGGTGGCCAACCTCAAGCCCCGAAAAATGAAGTTCGGCATTTCCGAGGGACTGGTGCTCGCCGGCGGCGGCGGTGGGGATAGCCGACTCTGCGTGGCCGAATTCGACGGCGACCTCGAGCCCGGCGACACGGTCACGTAATCCGGGTTGACAATCTGCGGCCTCTCATTAGAATTGAACCGTCCTTGAACACTGTTGTTCAAAACTGGGGTTTACCCAAGAGCGAGCCGCGACCATTACATCAATATGAACGCTACGTTACAGGTTCTACGCTTTCTTGTCCCGGCATTGTATGCGGGAACATTTTTGAATTACCTTGTTCATTTTCTTAAAGGCAACAAGCTTGCCGGCCGGATCACAGCACCGCTTCTCGTGGGCTCGGTACTGATTCACACCGTCTACAATGTTCTGCGCGGCATCCATTTTCGCCATCACCCCATGGCCAACATCTATGAAATTCTCTCGGTGACTGCGCTGGCCCTGGCCATTGTCTACCTGCTGGCAGAGTTCTGGAGGAAAAACAAATCGACCGGTGTGTTTGTATTGCCGTTCGTATTCCTTATTCAGATATCCTCGGCCATCGGCATCGGCCCTACACATGAGATCAAGCCGATCTTGCAAGACGCGTGGTTCGGTTTTCACACGGGCTCGATCACGCTGGCCTATTGTGCCTTCTTCCTCTCGGCTGTGTACGGCATCATGCTCCTGCTTCTCCATTCGGCGCTTCGTAAAAAGAAGTTCGGCCTGCTGTTTGACAGGCTGCCGTCGCTCACGACGCTAGCCCGAATGAACATGGGCTCAACATTGGTGGGTTTCGTCTTTTTGACTTTCTCGATCGTCGTCGGCATGCTCTGGGCTCTGTAAAAATATCCGAGCGATCTATTCAACGCCAGGGTGATCAGCGTGTTCATCTTCTGGGCGATTTTCGGTTTCTCGCTGGCAGCCCACTACATTTTCAAATGGTCGAATCGCCATGTGGCGATCCTGATGCTGGCGGGTTTCGTCACGATGGTATTGTCGAGCGCGGTGGTCAACATGCTGCTCGCGAGCTGGCATGAGTTCGGAGCATAGAGACATGGCGAAACGAGAACTCATCCTCGTGGGATCGAGCCACCGTCTCACTCCCCTGAACCTGCTCGAATCACTCACCCTCACGAGCGATGAAATCCGCGAGCGCCTTCCGAGTCTCAAGAAGGACGAGGGACTCGACGAGGTCGTGCTCCTTTCCACGTGTAACAGAACCGAGATCTACGCCGCTTCGCAGGATCCGGATCGGATCGGGCCGAACCTCGAACATTGGCTGGCGAGCCTCTCGAAAAGAAGCGACGGTATTGGCTCCGAGCATGTCTACGTCAAGAGAGATCGCGATGTCGTCGATCACCTGTTGAGAACCACGTGCGGCCTGGAATCGATGATACTCGGAGAGACGGAGATCGCGGGCCAGGTCCAGGACGCTTTCGAGCTTGCGAGAGAGATCGGTGCGGCCGGCAGCTTCTCGACTCAGCTCTTTTCCGCCGCCTTTCACGCCAGCAAGCGGGCCCGCACCCAGACCGATATCAGCGCGGGTACTACTTCGATAGCTTCGGCGTCCGTACACCTCGCACACCGGATCTTCGGTGATCTGAGCAGGCGATCCATTCTCGTTGTGGGCGCGGGCGAGACCGGACGATTGCTTTCCCGCCATTTCAAACACCACGGCGCAAGGGAGCTGTTCATCGCCAATCGGACCATCGAGACCGCACAGAATGCAGCAAAGGATTTCGGCGCCCGCGCGGTTCCTCTCGATGAAATTGGGCAGGTGCTTCCTTCGGTGGACGTGGTTGTGTGCGCCACCAGCGCGAAGACGCCGCTGATCGAGGAGGGCATGATAGTCGAGGCGATGAAGAATCGTGGATCGCGCATGCTTCTGATCGTGGATATCTCCCTGCCCCACAACGTGGAGCCCGAGGTGGGAGATCTGAGTAACGTCTTCCTCAACGATATGAATGATCTGCGCACGATCGTGGACAGAAGCCTGCGCCGTCGCGAAAAGGAGACCCCGGCGGTCGAGGATATAATCGGAGAGGAGACCGACGCCTTCTTCGCCCGGCAATCCACACTCGAAGTGGGCCCCCTCATCAGGGAGCTCCGCCGACACTATGAAAACCTCGGCGACTCCGAGATCGAACGCTTCGCCGGGAAGTTCAGTGAAGAGGATCTTCTCGTGGCGCGGCGAATGGTTCGCGATCTCGTGAACAAGCTACTGCACTGGCCCACGCTGGAAATCCGGTCCCTGGCCCGGGAATCCAATCCCGAGCGCATCTCCTGGTCCAGGAAACTCTTCGGCCTGGACCGGATCGATTTAGACGGAAAGGGTGACCAACGCCGATGAAAAAAACGATACGCATTGGAACGCGCAAGAGCCGCCTTGCCGTGTGGCAGGCACAAAGGGTGGCCTACCTTCTGCGAGAAAACTCCCCGGGTATTGATGTGAAAATCGTGGGAATTGCGACCCTTGGTGACAGGGACAAGTCGACATCGCTCGTGGGGCTGGGACAGGTAGGTGTTTTCACAAAAGAGATAGAAGACGCGCTTCTTGACGGGCGCTGCGATATTGCGGTTCACAGCTTCAAGGATCTGGCGACTGCCCTGCCGGATGGGTTGACCGTCGGCGCGATCCTCGAACGTGAAGATCCGCGCGACGTGCTGATCTCCAGAGATGGCCATGATCTGAGCAGGTTGCCTCACGGCGCCAGGATCGGGACGTCGAGCCTGAGGAGGCGCGCCCTGCTCATGCACCTGAGACCGGATCTCGAAATCGTGGGCCTGAGAGGAAACGTGCCGACCCGGTTGCGAGCCGTCGGCGCGCAAATTGACGAGGGCAACGAACCGACCGGTGAGCCGATCGACGGAACCATCATGGCCATGGCGGGGCTCAAGCGACTCGGACTGGACGAGCACGTCACCGAGGCACTCTCTCTTGACCGGTTCCTTCCCGCGCCTGCTCAGGGAGCGGTGGCCGTGGAGATCCGATCGGGCGATGAGATCACCGAGATCGTTTCAGCGCTGGACCACGAGGAAGCCCGCCTCGTCACCACCGCGGAGAGAACCTTCCTCCGTGTGATGGAGGGCGGATGTCACATCCCGCTCGGGGCCGTAGCCACGGCCGAAGACGACGGGGTCCACTTGAGCGGAGTAGTCCTGAGTCTTGACGGAAAGCAGGTTGTCAGAGGCGAGGCGGCGGGTGAAGACCCCAGAGAGGTAGGCGAGCTACTGGCTCGCGAGCTTCTGGCGAACGGCGCCGATAAGATCCTCTCCGCAGTGGCCGACCACGTAGCGGACTGCCGCGTTGGGGATAAGAGATGAACAGGGGTACGAGATCCCGTCTTTTCAGGCAGCGCAGGATTCTCGAATCGGCGAGCCATGTCTTTGCCGAGAATGATTACGCCGAGGTCTCGATGGAGGATATCGCCGAACGTGCGGAGGTTTCTCGCGGCACGGTGTACAACTACTTCAACTCAAAGGATGGGCTCTACCGCCGGGTCCTGACCGAACGACTCGGCGCGTTGATGTCCAGGCTCGAGGAGGTCATCGACAGCGAGCCGGATCCTGTCGTGAACCTTCGACACTGCGTTGTTCAGACATTCTTGTTCTTCATGAAATATCCCAATCTTCTGCTCCTCTGGCGCCGTGAGGAGCTGAGACGACTTTCCTTCAACGGCAAGAACGACAACCTCGAGCCTGTCGCCGATCACATCGTCGATGTGCGCGATCAACTGGCCGATATGATGCAAGGAGTGTTTCGCGAGGGATCGCGGACAGGTGTCTTTCATTCGCTGGATCCGGCTTCCACAGCCCAGGCGGTCCTGGGTGCAATTGAAGGAACGGCCGCTTCGATGGTGGGTGTGTCTGTCAGGGACAAGATCACTCGCAAGGCCGTGGAAAACCTCCACATCATCTTGAGTGAGGGTATCCTGATGGAGCCGCGCTCATGACCGGGTCTGTGGAAGGTGCGCGAGTTCTTCTGACCCGTCAGAAGGACGATTCGCGAGACCTTGCTTTGCAAATTGAAGCGCTCGGCGGTGTGGTTGAGTGCATTCCGATGATCGAATTCACCCAGCCGTCAGATCCGCGCCCTTTGGCACAAATAAGAGACCGTATAGCCGATTTCGACTGGATAGCATTGACAAGCCGACGGGCGGCGCGGGCGTTTCTGGATGGCTTGCCGGTACCCGCGACATCAAGGCCCCTTATCGCAGCGGTCGGCGCTTCAACAGCGGTCGAGATCGATCAAAACGGCTGGCCCGTCGATCTCGTATCCGCCGGCGCGGGCGCCGGTGACCTGGCCGACGATCTCATAGCTCTTGGCGGGATCGAGGAAAAGACCATTGCATATCCCTGCTCGAATCTCTCCCGTGATGAGTTCGCGAGACGAGCAATGGACGCGGGTGCGAGGTCCGTCGCCATGGTGGAGGCCTATCGCGTGGTCACGCCCAGAATCGATATGGGGAACCTCGGCGAAACGGAATTTGACATAGTGGTTTTCACGAGCCCCTCAGGGTCACGAAACTACGCAAGGCTTTTCTTTGAGCGAACCGGCTCACTCGCGGAAATACAGCCGGTGAGTATCGGGCCTACCACAACAACGGCTCTGCTGGAGCTCGGCGCGGGTTGGGTCCAAGAAGCGCAAACACAGAACGACGTCGGGCTCCTCGATGCAGTCATGGAAGCCTGGGAACACATCAAGAATCAAGGGAGGACGACAACATGAGCTTTCCAACCAATAGACCACGCCGCCTGAGAGGAAGCGCCTCCATGCGAAAGATGATGAGGGAGACGGAAATCGGAGTGGGTCGTCTCATCTACCCCATGTTCGTGACGCACGGAACCGGCGTGAGAAAGGATATCTCGGCGATGCCGGGCTGCGCTCAGCTTTCGATCGATCTCCTGATCAAGGAGGCCGCGCAAGTATACGAAGCCGGAGTTCCCGGGGTCATCCTGTTCGGCATTCCAAAAATGAAGGACGCGGTGGGTTCGGAGGGATATCACCCGGACGGCATCGTACCCATGGCAATCAGCGCGCTGAAAAAAGAGCTGCCCGAGCTTCAAGTCTGGAGTGACGTCTGTCTTTGCGAGTACACGGACCACGGCCACTGCGGCGTAATCGTGGATGGAGAGGTGGACAACGATGCGACCTTGCCGCTGCTGACACGGGCCGCCGTTGTCTACGCGCAAGCCGGAGCGGACATCATCGCACCCTCGGACATGATGGACGGGCGCGTGGGCGCTATCCGAAAAGGACTCGACGGAGCCGGATTCTCTCACTTGCCGATTGTCTCGTACGCGGCCAAGTACGCTTCCGCCTTCTACGGACCTTTCAGGGAGGCCGCGCAATCCGCTCCCCAGTTTGGAGATCGTCGCGGTTACCAGATGGATCCCGCCAATGCACGGGAGGCCCTCCGAGAGGTGGCTCTCGATCTGGAGGAAGGCGCCGATATCGTGATGGTGAAACCAGCGTTGCCGTACCTCGACGTCATCAGGCGCGTCAAGGAAGAGTTCAATGTTCCGGTTGCTGCGTACAACGTGTCCGGAGAGTTCGCCATGGTCAAGGCGGCGGCGGAAATGGGCTGGATAGACCACGACCGGGTCGCGGCCGAGATCCTTCTTTCCATCAGGCGCGCCGGCGCGGATATCATCCTCACATATTTTGCAAAAGACGCAGCCCGACTGCTGAAAGAGATGGGCTCATGAGCGATTCGAGTGAATGGAAAGCCGGCATTCGAAGCGTGGAGCTTTTCGAGCAAGCCGTGAAGTTGCTTCCCGGAGGCGTCAACTCTCCGGTCAGGGCGTTCAACGCGGTAGGGGGACAGCCGTTCTTCGTCGACCGCGCGCAGGGGCCGTACGTGTGGGATGCAGACGGCAACCGGTACATCGACTACGTTTGCTCGTGGGGCCCGCTCATTCTGGGTCATTCTCCTCCCGACGTTGTGGAGGCTGTGATATCAGCAGCCCGAAAGGGGACCTCGTTCGGCGCTCCACACGAAGGAGAGATCACCCTGGCGAAGGAAGTATGCAGAATGATGCCTTCGGTGGAGCTGGTACGAATGGTCAACTCCGGAACCGAGGCAACCATGAGCGCAGTCCGGCTCGCCCGCGGTTTCACGGGACGCTCGAAGATCGTCAAGTTCGAGGGTTGTTACCACGGCCATGCCGACGCGTTTCTGATAAAGGCCGGTTCCGGCGCTGCCACTTTCGGCGTTCCAAACTCCCCCGGTGTTACCGAAAGCACGGTCTCTGACACGCTGATAGCCGCATACAACAACCTCGAGACAGTGGCCGATCAGTTCGAGGCCCATGGGGATGACATCGCGGCGGTAATCGTCGAGCCGGTGGCCGGAAACATGGGTTGCGTTCCGCCAGCCGATGGCTTCCTCGAGGGCCTGCGGGACTTGTGCGACAAGTACGAGGCCCTGCTCGTCTTCGACGAAGTGATCACCGGATTCCGACTGGCGCGCGGCGGCGCCCAGGAGCGGTTCGACGTCAGGGCCGATCTGACAACCCTTGGCAAGGTGCTCGGAGGAGGCCTGCCGGTGGGCGCGTACGGCGGTCGCGCAGACATCATGGAGAAGATCTCTCCAGTCGGTCCGGTGTACCAGGCCGGTACGCTCTCGGGCAACCCGCTCGCCATGGCTGCGGGCCTGGCCACACTCCGTCGATTGAATGATGATCCGTCCATCTACCTTCGACTCGAGGACATGGGCGCAAAGATGGCGCGAAACCTCGAATCGGCCGCGAGGGACGCCGGAGTTCCGCTCACGGTCAACCGGGTGGGCAGCATGCTCGGCTTCTTCTTCAATGAAGGGCCCGTCGACTCCTATGAGGCGGTGACGGCCTCCGATTCAAATAGCTTCCCGATCTTCTTCAACGCTCTGCTCGGCCACGGAGTTTCAATAGCGCCGTCCGCATTCGAGTCACTGTTCGTATCCGACGCGCATACTGACGAAGTGCTCGACTTGACCGCGACGGCGCTTCGCATAGCTTTTGAGAAAACGCTCGAAGCTCCACGGACGAAAGGAGCGTGAATCTTGAATGACCTTTTTCTGAGGGCCTGTCGGGGCGAGGCGGTCGAGCGAACACCCGTCTGGATCATGCGCCAGGCGGGACGCTACATGGCGCAATACCGGGAGGTGCGCAAAAAACACAACTTCTGGACTGTGTGTCGCACACCCGAACTGGCAACCATGGTCACCATGCAACCCATCGATCGTTTCGGCATGGACGCGGCCATTCTGTTCAGCGATATCCTGGTGGGGCTGCCGGCCATGGGGCTCGATGTGGACTTCAACCCGGGGCCGCAACTGGAAAATCCCGTGAGGACCAGCGCCGACATCGACACGCTTCATCGCTTCGACCCATTGACTGACCTCGGTTTCGTCCTCGACGCTATCAAGTCAATCCTGAAAGAGATCGACGGAAGGATCCCGCTCATCGGTTTCGGTGGAGCGCCGCTCACCCTGGCGGCATACATGGTGGAAGGGGGCGGATCGAAGAACTTCATGTACCTGAGGGGACTTCTGCACGAAGAGCCCCGGAGCGCGAAGAAACTCATGTCATTCCTGGTCGACACCCAGGCTGACTACCTGAACGCCCAGATTGACGCCGGTGTTCAGGCGATACAGATATTCGATACCTGGGCCGGGCACATGTCCCGACAACTGTACCGCGAGTTCGTTCTGGAACCGATGGCACAGCTGATTGAACGAGTGAAGCGGCCCGGTGTTCCGGTGATATATTTCATTCGCGACGCGGCTCATGTGCTGGATCTCCTGTCGTCTATCGGCGCGGATGTCATTTCCGTGGACGACAAGCTGACCCTGAGCTCGGTGGCCGAGATGATCGGCCCGGGACCTTCACTACAGGGCAACCTGGATTCCACCGTGCTGCTCGGATCCAGGAAATCCATCCACGAGGGCGTGAAGCGCGTGCTCGAAGACGCCCCGAAAGACAGAGGGCATATCTTCAACCTGAGCCACGGTATCCTCCCGCCCACTCCGGAGGAGAACGCCGCCTACCTGGTCGAAACCGTCAAGCGCCTGTCCCTGGTAAAGGAAACGTAGCATGGACTCCACCGACAGGATGCCGCTGGACCGCGTGACGCCCGACTTGCTTGCCAGGCACGATCGACCCGGCCCCAGGTACACCTCGTACCCGACGGCGGTCGAGTTCGATGATCGGTTCACGGCCGGGCATTACGAGAAGCGCCTGGCGCAGGCAAACGAGCGCGGCTCGGACCCCCTTTCTCTGTATGTTCACATACCCTTCTGCGAGCGAAGGTGCAGTTTCTGCGGATGCAACGTGATCATTTCCAGGCGTCGCGAGCCGGTGCGCAAATACCTGGATTACCTGTTCAAGGAGATCGATCTTCTGGCATCCGCCCTGCCCGACCGCCGTACATTGCTTCAGTACCACTGGGGCGGCGGGACGCCGACATATCTGGACATAGCCCAGATGAAGGCGTTGATGAGCAGGATTACCGACCACTTCGACATAGCGCCACAAGCCGAGGTGGCCATCGAAATCGATCCCGAGGTAACAACGGTCGAACAACTGGAGGCGGCACGAGAGATCGGGTTCAATCGTCTCAGCATCGGCGTGCAGGACTTCACGCCCAGGGTGCTCGAGGCGGTGCGGCGCGCTCAGTCGGTGGAGCAGACAAGACTCCTGCTCGACACAGCCAGAGATCTCGGGTTTGGGTCAGTGAACATCGACCTCATTTATGGATTGCCGCACCAGAACCCAACCAACTTCGCCGTCACGCTCGACAAGGTGATCGAAATGCGGCCGCAACGAGTGGCGGTGTATTCATTCGCGTACGTTCCCTGGATCAAGAGAAACCAGAAGGAGCTGCCGGTTGACTACCTGCCGGACAGGGAGACCAAGTTCGCGCTCTTTGCGCTGGCCATACGCGCCTTCCTCGGCGCGGGCTACGTCCAGATAGGAATGGATCATTTCGCGTTGCCGGACGACGAGCTGGGACAGGCATCCTCAAGGCGCAAGCTCCATCGCAACTTCATGGGATACACCGTACACAGAGCTTCCGACATGATCGGTCTGGGGGTCTCCTCCATCGGCTCACTTTTTGACGCGTTTGCACAAAACGTCAAGAAGGCCCCCCAATACTATCGGGCCATCGACGAGGGTCGATTCCCCATAGAACGAGGCTATGTACTGAACGAGGACGACCGTATTCGCAGGCACGTGATAACAGAGCTGATGTGCAACTTCCGCGTAAACGCCAGACAAGTCTCAGAACTGTTCAAAATAGATTTTCACAATTACTTTGGGCCCGAGATCGACGAACTTCGTGCGCCCGGTGGTCAGGCGGAACAGGGATTCGTCTCAGTTGCGCAAGACGGCGTGGAGGTGTTGCCCCTCGGAAGACTGTTCGTTCGAAACATCTGCATGGTCTTCGATGCCTACCTCAAGAAGAAGAACGGCGACGACCGGATCTTTTCGAGGACCGTGTAGTGGAGAGGGTTGCTATCATAGGCGGGGGAATCTCGGGCCTCGCCATCGGCTGGGAACTCGTGTCGCTCGGTTTGCCGCCCGAGGATCTCGTCGTCTTCGAGGCCGATGCGCAGGCCGGTGGTAACATGAAGACCGAGCGCGCCGGATCTTTCATGGTGGAGACCGGGCCCAACGGCTTCCTCGACAATTCACCTCCGACACTCGATCTGGTCAATCGCCTGGGTATCGAGGATCGCCTTCTTGTCAGCAACGAGACGTCGGCGATTCGATACCTTTTTTGCAGAGGGAAACTTCGCAAGCTGCCCACCGGCCCGGGAGGAATGCTCTTTTCCGGCATGCTCTCACTTCGCGGCAGGTTGCGCGTATTCATGGAGCCGTTCATTAAAAAGGGCGGTTTCAAGGAAGAGAGCGTGTTCGACTTTGCCGCGCGCAGGATAGGAAAAGATGCCGCGGCAACCCTGGTGGACGCCATGGTATCCGGTGTGTTTGCCGGCAACGCACGGGAGCTGGAGTTGTCTGCGGCATTCCCCAAGATGGCGGCCATGGAGTTGGAATACGGCGGGCTTGTCAGGGCGATGATCGGCCTTGCGAAAAAGCGAAAAAATGAAGCGGCGCGGAACGTAGCGTCTTCCGACGGGGCGGGGCCGGCCGGCCCGGGCGGTACACTCACGTCGTTCAGGGACGGCTTCGATGAGATTGTCCGCGAGCTGGCTTGTCGATTGGGACCATCTCTCAGGACCGGGGTCAGGATAACGGCCCTGGAGAAGAGGGCGCCTTACGGTTATCGCCTCATCGACGAGCGCGGTGAGACATTTTTCGCGGATGCCGTGGTTCTCGCTGGTCCCGCCCTTGCGTCGAGTAAGATCGTCGGCCGCCTGGATCCGGCGCTGTCATCGGTCCTGGGAATGATCCCGACCGCCCCCATTACCGTGGTCGCAACAGCATACAAACTGAAGGACGTCGGACGACAACCGCACGGGTTCGGTTTTCTCGTCCCACGCGGTCATGGGGTGCGCATCCTGGGTTGCCTGTGGACCTCATCCATCTGGGATGGGAGGGCCCCCGACGATCATGTGTTGTTGCGCACCATGGTGGGCGGCGCGCACGATCCCGCTGCTATCGAGATCGATGACCGGGACCTGATGGATCTGGTAGCCGGGGATCTGAAAAAGACCATGGAACTGACCGCGAAGCCCGCGGAACGCTGGATCTTCAAACACGAGAAGGGTATCGCCCAGTACACCCCCGGTCACACAGCGCGTGTGGAGCGCATTGAAAAGCTGCTCGCCGATCATCCCGGAGTGTTCGTCAGCGGCAGCTCGTACGGGGGAATCAGCGTCAACCACTGCATCGCCGAGGCACCCGGAATCGCAACCAGGTTGATGAGCGCAATCGATTCGACAGTCAATCACGTTGGAGGCAAGCCGTCATGAATTTCACCGGCTTGATATTCGCGTGCATCACTCTGGCGGCCGTCGGCCTCGGGTTCCTGTGGGTTATCAAACTCGAGTACTACGTGGGCGCGCACCTGGCATGGCCCGTCGGCATTTTCGGCGGAGTTGTCGTGCTCGCCTCTCTTATTGTGCCCGGCTTCACAGCCTCGGCCGTGGTCGGCATACTTGGGGGCACTATTATCTGGGGCGCCACAGAGTTGCCTGATCAGGAAAGGCGAGTGCGAGACGGAATCTTTCGCGCCAATCCCAAAAAGAGACGAGGGGAATCACCATGACCATCGAGTGTGCAGGCCCGGTTCTAGCCGCAGTCACCGTGGCCACAATCGGACTGGGGCACGTGATGGTGAGGAAGGCCAACTACCTCTTCGGCACCACCCCGGCCATACCGCTTTTTTTTCTTGGAGCCGGAATTCTGACCGCTTCGGTTTTTGTGTCGAGCGATCTGCCGTCTGCGATTCTGGGCATCGTCGGGGTCACTACCGTGTGGGACGGCGTGGAGGTGATCCGCCAGGAAAACCGCGTCCGCAGGGGTCACGCACCCCAAAACCCGAAAAGACCGGTACTTTGAAATCCCCGACATTCCCGTGATTCTGATATAGTATCCTCATGGAGGTGAAAATATGAGGATGGTTATTTTGTCGTTGCTTTGCGCGGCAATGCTGGCGTGCTGCTCGGATTC
>JAUVAN010000429.1 GCA_030591725.1 Deltaproteobacteria bacterium | reverse complement strand
GTTATGTAGTCGATCTCAACATATGGATTCACAGTCATCATAAATGAAACGTCGGGTCTGGGATGTGCCCCCACGGTAGCGTAGTACTGCCGAATTCCGACACGCCGCACGTAGCCGATGCCCGGATCGAAGTCGTCACCGAAAGACCTGAAAAGCGCCGACGCGTCCCACAGTCTATCACGCCAGCCGATCGAAAGCCGGCCTGCCTCGTCGTCGTTCCCGGTGTTCGTACGTGTGAGTGCAAAGTAGGAATTGATCACCAGGTTGCTGTGAGGTCTCAGGTTTGCGTCAGCGCCAAAGCTGCGGTTGTAATCTCCGCCGCCATTGCCGGTCGCTTGTCGATTCCCGAACATGAAGCCAACGTCGGAGGTGCCGGAGACCTTACGACGAACACGGACGACTGAGAAGTTCTCTGCCGGATCATCATCGAAAGCTCCCGTTTGAACGTTCAACAGTCCGAGTTCGAAACGGCCCGCACTTCCAGTGAGGCGTCCGCCGATCTCCATCGGGACGGGGCTTCTACCGCTGAGGCCGATCTGCCTGGAGTGGAACAACGAGAAATCGCGTAACGAAACCCCAGTTCGCGGGTCACCCGACATGCCTCGCACGTCTCCAAAGGTGAATGTGCCTGAGTTCTCGAGGAAAAAGTCCCTTCTCTCTGGAAAGAACAGACTGAATCGGGTCAGGTTGATCTGCTCTTGATCGACTTCAACCTGTGAGAAGTCGGTGCGATATGTGAGGTCCAGTGTCATCCGAGGCGTGATCCCGTATTTGAGGTCGAGGCCGCCATCGTAGCTGTTTCCCCTGTCCTCTTCAGCCAGGCTGGTCCCTGTGCCGCGGAGTGCCTTTACATATGGTTTGATCAGGAAATTGCGTCCGGGCCTCACTTCCTGCAGGCCTCTCAGTGTCCCAGCCCTGGACATCTTGTGGATATATTCGCGTTGATCCAGCGGAGACCAATAAACGTCTTCGTTTTTACGGCGGATTCGCCGATTGAAATTCACTCCCCACGTCTGCTGGCTTTCGGATACACTGAAACGCAGTGTGGTCCACGGAATCGCCATCTCGACGACCCAGCCAGAATCGGCGACCGTAGTGCGCACGTCGATGATTCCATCCCAGGCGTCGTTTCGGGTGCGGCTGTCGTCGAAAGCTTGCGCATCCCTGATCGCGCCACGGGGATTGATCCAGAAGATGAAGCCGTTTCGCCTGTCCAGAAATGTGTCGAGAGAGATCCCGAAGATGTCGCTGTTGAGAGTCGCGAAATCCCGTTCCAAACTGGTTACCGTGACCTTGTCTGGTTCCGACTCGTAGCAGATTGCACCGACATAAAGGTTGTTGTCATCGTAGAGAACTCGGACGAGTGTCTCTTCAGTCGCGGGATAGCCGGTGTTGGGTTTGGACTGCACAAATTGTGTTATGGGTATCCCGTCGGCCCAGGCGCCCTCATCCAGTCTTCCATCCACGAGGATACTGCTCTCGGTTCGGATCGCAAACGTCTCGGGGCGGGGTACTGCCTCAGGGTCGATTGGCTGTTGTGGAGTTGCCGGGACTACCTGCGCACTCACGAGGCTCGAACAGAGTAGGCCGAAGGCGGCGAGCGTCAGGCCCTTCGGCGGGTGATTTACCGCCGAAATGAGGATCACATTCCGTGCAGGGCTGTGATGGAAATGCTGCGAGGGGCTCCGGGATTTCTTTCCTGCACGTCCACGTAGAAACGATTGAAGAGGTTGGCGAATTTCACCTGCCATAGTACTCCAGCCAAACGGTAACCCAGGCGTACATCAACAATAGCGATCGCTGAACGTGGATCGAATGGATAGCCAAGCACCTCTTCAACTCGGCTTCTAAACCGTGTGTCTACTCCCGCCAACCCGCCAAAGAAGTTAACGGTCCCAGTCACATTGTGACGGGATCTGTACGGTAGCGGTTGATGGGCAATACGATCTTCCGTCGAAAGGAAGAGGTAGCCCGCCTGCACCTCTACTCGATCGGGAATGACCTGTGCATTTACTCCCAAATCGAGACCCATCACTCGCGCACGCGAGACATTCTGGAATTGGAAGACAAATGGTTGGCCTGGCGCTGGCGCCGGACCGATCAGATCGTGGTAGAAGCTTGTGAAGAGTGCTCCATCGACACGCACTCGATCGAACAGCGTTACGGTGGTGCCGACCTCTCCAGACCACGCTTGTTCGCCCCGCAGTCCTTCATTCGGGATAACCCTGAATCCAAACTGATAGGTCGAGACAAACTGCTCGATAGCGCTCGGTGCTCGATAGCCGCCGCCCACTGACATCCGGATCGTGGCTCTCGGCGCCAATCGCAACACCAGTCCGACCTTCGGGCTAAGCGCCAATTCAGCCTCGCCGGCACTCACTTTGTGGTGATCTACGCGCAGCCCCAACGAACCCTTGAGGCGGTTCGTGATCGGAAACTCGTCCTGCGCGAATACCGCGACGTCGGCGATCCTGGGATTGCCGAGAAAGTTTGAACTCACCCAGGTGCCGGAGCCATCGGCGCCGAAAGTGAATGCGTGTTTGCCGCGAGTGTACCAGGAGAGTTGTGCCATGAACCCGGGTTTCACCGCGCGGTGCCAGTCCTGATTCACACTCAAATAGTTTTGGAGCGAGTTGATATTCAGATACGGGCTGAGGCGAACAAGAGTGTTCGCTCTGGCGAGCGGTGTGATGGTTGCTCCCGTCAGCACCTTGACGTCCACACTGTGATCGCCCAGCTCAGTCGGCGACACGCGGACGGGCTCGTCGGCTGACAGCCATGTGAAGAACTCACCAGCCCTGTCACGCGAGAAGACTCCATACACGTCCCAGGGGTGTTGACTCGTCCGATCCGACATCAGCTTGACTCGTCCGGTCCACCGATTTGACTCACCGTTTTCAGTAAATCCGTCGGTCCCCTCGTATCCGAAGGAGGCGCGAGCACCGATTGAACCGATTTGGCGGGAGTGTTGAACTCCTGCGCCCAAGGCGGAACGCATTTCCCCAGCCAACCTGTGTTGGGGTTGGTACAGGTATGCGTCGGCGTGGCCCCGAAAGACAGTTTCTGGTTCGTCTGCGACTGGCTCGGTGATGATGTTAACAACGCCGCCGACGGCATTGCTGCCGTAAACCGCAGAGTATGCACCCTTAACTATCTCGGTGCGGT
>JAUVAN010000170.1 GCA_030591725.1 Deltaproteobacteria bacterium | reverse complement strand
CGCAAACTTGTCCGCCGGGTTCTTCGGAGTCGGTCCCGCCGTGCCGAGCCTGCCTCCGGACGCCTGGCGCCCTCCCCTGCCGGTCGCCATTCGGGCGGCCGATTCCAGCGCCGCCAGCTTCGCCGTTTCCTCCCTGGCCGGCGTTTCCACGGTGCGTCTGGTGAGGTCTGGGACCGTCATATCGGGAGATGCGGTGCTCTGTGCCACCTCCTCCAGATAGGTCGGTCCGGTGAACGGCGCCCCGAGGATTTCGCCGTCAACGGAAGGAGATTGGTGTCCGGCGTTCTGGAAAAGGAAAAAGGAGATGGCGAAGACGACAGAGGCCGCTGCTGCGGTAATTATGGCCGGTCGAAGCAGAACCACCCGCAGGCTCTCTAAGAAACCCGGCTTGTCGTCCGCGATGCCAACAATCGAGTTGAACGATGCGTCGCTCACCCTGTCTTCGTTCACAGCATTGCTTGGAAAACCTGCGGCCGCTTCATCGGCCATGGCCAGAATAGAAAGGCCCCAATCCTCGTCGAGCTGAGGTTCAGGCAGCGTGGAGGCCAGTTTTCGGGTGAGAAGGATGGATTCGAGTTCACCGCGACATTTGATACAACCCGCAGCGTGCTCGCGCAGCATGGCGGCCACGGAATCCTCCACCTCGTCGTAGACCAGGTCGACCAGCAGTTCCCTGAATTCCATGCAGTCCCGGATCATGGCAAGGTCCTCGCATAATTCTCGTAGGAATCGAGATCACGCCGAAGCGTTTCCAGGGCGTAGCGCATGCGGCTCTTGACCGTTCCGATCTTTGCTCCGACGACCTCGGAGATCTCCTGGAAGGGCATGCCGTGATACTCCCGCAGCAGAAAAACCTCCCGTTGATCTTCGGGAAGGGTGTTTATCGCCTCGACAAGGTCCTCCCGCAGCCGCCGCGTCATGGCCGATCGATCCGGTTCGGGGGAATCTCCAGCCAGGCGGTCACCCAGACGTGGGCCATCCTTCTCCCGGCTGCCCTCGAGGGAAGCGTGGTTTCGGTGCCGTGCTTTCCTGGCGTTATCCACGACGGCGTTGCGGGCAATGGTATAGATCCAGGTTGAAAATTTGGATTGGTGCCGAAACGAGTCCGCGCTCTTGACCAGCCGCGTGAAGACGTCCTGCGCCAGATCCGAGGCCGTGTCTCGGTTTCCGCAGCGGCGAAAAAGAAATGCGAAGATCGGTGTCTTGTACTTCTCGAAAAGCACCCTGAAAGCATCCGCATCGCCAGTCTGGAATGACTGCATGAGCTCCTCGTCGGTTCTTAGAGCCGCGTTCATCGGATGTCCTCACCAACCTGCCGCTCGCACATGGTCGGCGGGAATCCGCGACTCCAGCCTGGGAATGGACGTGCGGCCTTTAGAAAAGATCTACGTGACTTGAGCCAGCGTATCCATTTGGCCGTTTCAAGTAAAGTTGATGAAAAATCGGAGTCAAAAGAATCGGCTGGTGTAGTATTTCGCCTTCTGGTCTATTATTGCATTTTGTGGCACTTGGTCCTGCAGGGTGAAATGAGGCATGGGAGTCGGACACTGTAATGACAGCGTTGACAAAAACAATTGTTATAATAAGTTGTCTTGCACTTACTTTAGCACTTACTTGATGTGGGGCTGCTTGATGGTGAGATCATTCCAACGTAAACGAAGCAAGGATTTGGTGATGTATCGACCAGTAGGACGGATGATATCGTTATGCATTGTGCTGTTGGCGCCGGCGTGGGCAATGGCTCAGACCGAAACAGAGGGCGACGCAGAATCCGGCGAGAGCGCAACAACGGCGCCGGAAGGCGACCCCGGGGGCACTGCGGAAGAGGGTACGGATGAAACCCCTCCGGCAGACGAGGCCGCTCCCAAACCCGCCACGATGGACAAGGGGACCTACACGGTTCGTTTGCGGGACCTCGAGGACAGGGTCAATCGGCTGAAGGAACAGATTTTCAGATCCAAAGCCCGCCTCAGCCTGCTTGCCGAAACGGTCCTCGACAGAAAGATCGCCGGCGCCAAGTCGGTGATCATATTCCGCAACGAGATGGGTGGCTCTTACAGGCTCAACAAGGCGGTCTTCTTGCTGGACGGCGGACCCATCTTCAGCAAGAGCGATCAGGGAGGAAGCCTTGCGGAGCGCGAGGTCATCGATCTTTTCGACGGCCCGGTGATGCCTGGCGACCACACCCTCAGCGTCGTGCTGCATTTCCGGGGGCACGGATACGGAATCTTCTCATACCTCAAAGGCTATTCTTTCAAGGTCCGCTCGAGCCGCACGTTCACAGTGGGCGAAGGCAAGGCCATCAAGCTGGAGGTCGTGGGCTTCGAAAAAGGCGGCGTCACGACACCGCTCGAGGACAGACCGGCCGTTCGCTACATCGAAGGGCTTTCCGACTACGAAGGCGGCTCCTCGGCAGACGACTCGTTTAAATCGAAAGGTAAGGACGCGGAGTGAGGAGGACTTTCGTGAGCCCCATTTACCGTTGTCACATCGGCGTGTTGTCGGTGTTTTTCGTGGTTTTTGCCACGCTCGTCACGGTTCCGGTCGGAGCGGACGAGATCGATGCGGTGAAGCAGGAGGCTCGCGAGATCAGTGAACTGGCAAAGGGCCTCGGAACGAGATTCCTCGGGGCCGACGGATTCAAAAGCAGGCACTACGCCGAGGAGCGTCTCATTGACGGCGAAAACTTTTATCGCCTCAAAGACTATCAGCGGGCGGCCATCATTTTTATGGATATCATCGAGTCCTATTCGGGGCACGCGGCCTACCCGGATGCGCTTTTCTATTTTGCGGACTCACTGTTCCTGTCACGGGATTTCTACGGCGCGAGGCAATGGTTCAATCGGCTCCTCGACGAATCCGGTCGCCCCGGCATGGGACGTTTCCGAAAGAAGGCAATCGAGCGGTTGATCGAAATCGGAATTCACGTCAACGATTTTGAGGGCGTCGAAAAGTATTTCGATCAGCTCGGTCAGACGCCAGACGCAGAAACACACTACATCAAGGGCAAGTACCTCTATTTTCGCAAGGACTACGAGGGAGCCAAACAGGAATTCCGCCTGATTGCGAAAAATGCGGAGCTCGAGTTGAAGGCTACGTATTTCACAGGTGTGATCCTTACCCGCCAGACCCGGTACGACGATGCCATCGAGGTTTTCAAGGCCGGAGCAAAACGGAAAGCCGCCAACGCCGCCGAGCAGGAGATCATCGACCTGATGAATCTGGGCCAGGGCAGGCTGTATTATGAAAAGGACTTCGTCGAAAATGCATCCGTTGCATACCAATCGATCGGAAGATACTCGCCGTATTACGATACGGCCCTGTACGAAGCCGCGTCCGTCCAGATCCGTGCGGGGAACATGATTCAGGCAGAACGGATCCTCGAGGTGCTGACGCTGGCCATACCGGACAGCAAGTACATCCCCAGGGCCAAGCTGCTTCGCGGAAACCTCCTGCTGAGATCCGGTCGTTATGACGATGCCGAACGGATTTTCGAGGAGACCATCGGACAGTTCACGCCGGTTCGCGAAAAGCTCGACGACCTCATCTCCGAGCAGGCCGACACCAGCGCGTTCTTTTCGGATCTGATGGAGCAAAGCCTCACCACGCTCGATGTTACGGGTGCGCTCCCGCCGCTCGTCGTCAAGTGGGTCGGTGAGGAGCCCGAGGTACAACGCGCGCTGGCCCTGGCTTCGGACCTGGGAGTGACACGAGAGTACACAAGGGAGACAGAGCGACTGGTGCGATTGCTCGAGGCTGTAATAGACGGGCCGAGTCGTATCAACGCCATTCCTACTCTTCGCAGCGCCAAGCGTCGCGGCCAGCAGCTCAATAACCGTCTTGGACAACTGAGGGTAAAGCTCTCCAGGATCAGCCAGAAGAAGATGGGCGGATCAAATCCGAAGTTCCTGGCAATCTCGCAAGAGCGCGGAGCTCTTCTGGCCGAGTTGAGAAAGCTGCCCACCAACGACGAGCAGTACAAACGACGCGAAGAAAAGGCCCGATCGGTGTACCAGAGAATGAGGAAGGAGCTGACGCGAAACGTGATCAGGCTCGACAAGCTGGTAGCCATGATAGTCGCCCTCGAGAGGCTTGGGCAGGATCCCATATATGTCGAGGGCGCCACCGAGGAGAGCCTCAGGGCGCTCAAGGACGAACTCGCACGGCACAGGGCCGGTGTCGAGGAGATGCGACAAAATGCAACCAACCTGCGCGAGGATGTGGAGAGAGCGCGGTACCAGGTTGGCGTGGGAGACGTTCTCGATAAAAAGGACCAGAAGATTCGCGACAAGATGAAGGATCTGAACGCCCGGGAACGCGAACTTCTCCGAAGCATGGGCGGTCAGACAGGCGCCAAGATCGACCTGGCGTATGCCGCTGTCGAAGCTACAGAGAAGGTTCTCGAAAAACTGCACCACTCCATCGATCGGGAAGCCGAGAAACAGATCGAGGAGTTGAGCAGGTTGGTCAGAACCGAAAGAGAGCGCGTCACACGTTACCGGGCGGAGCTTCTTGTGCTCAACAGGGAAGCAGAGGAAGTAGTGGGCGGGGTAACCTTCCAGAACTTCAGCAACGTGAGGAAGCGATTCCACGACCTGATCCTCAAAGCCGACGTGGGGATCATCGATGTGGCCTGGATGCGGAAAGAGGAGCACAAGGCCAGGGGCGCAACGCTCACCAGGGATAGGCTGAAGGAGGTCCGGCATCTCGACGAGGAGTTCAATGAGGTAATAGGCGAGGAAAAGGATTCAACGGGTGGGGAGTGATTTTCGTTTTTTTGGGAATCTGGAAAGGTAACGACCTTGAGTCGTAGGACACGCATGGCGATTGGGTGGCCCTCGCGAGCAGCGATGCTCATGGTAATGGTTGCCGTCGTTTGTCCGGCACAGGCCGACAAGAAACCCGCCGAAGAGGCTGGGGCCGGTGGGCTAGATCTCGTCGCACCGTCGGTGGCCTCCAATATCGTCAACGCTCCAACACCGCAGGAACAAGAAACCCTCGAAGAAGAGCGGGCCAAGGATCTCGATACAATGATCCGGCGGGCTCGTGATTTCGGTGAGATAGTCGATGGAATGGTCAGGCGCGTCTATGAGATGAGGCGTGAGCATATCGATGAGAGCTACCAGTCGAAAATCGAGGCCGAAGAAGCCCTGGAGATCCAGTCGCTCAAGGACGCGATCGCCTATTTCGAGGCGTTCTTAAAAAAATACCCCAAAGATCCTCCTTACACTCCGGACGCCATGTTCCGACTCGCCGAGCTTCATTACGACATGTCGTATCTGAATTACCTTGAAAAGCTCGACAGGTTCGGAGAGGCGCAGGAGCGGGGGACCGCCGGTGACATGGACGTGCCCGTCAAGGAGTTCGATCGAACTATCAGCCTTTTCCAGAGCCTGGTTCGCGACTACCCGGACTATCGGAACCTCGACGGCGCGTACTACTTGCTTGGATACTGTCTGAACGACACGGGCAAGGAGAAGGAGGCGCGCCTGGCCTGGCTGAATCTGGTTTGCGCCAACAAGTACACATATGATCCCACGTCATTCAGGGTCGCCACCCTCTCTGACGATCCCTACAAAAAAGAACGACCATCGGCGACCCTGGATACAGGCGTTGAGGAGGAAGCTCCCGATCTGGGCTTCGTGGATCCTTTCGCGAGTTGCGAGCCCATTACGGACAACAGCCGGTTCTTCTTCGAGAGCTGGTGGCTGATCGGGAATTATCATTTCGATTTCGATTCCTCGCGCTACGGCGTGGAGACCGCCATGTCGGCATACAAGAAGCTGGTTGAGGATCCTTCCCATCGCTTCTACGACAAGGGCCTTTACAAGCTCGCATGGAGCTATTTCAAGGCCGACATGTATCCCGAGTCATTGAAGGCTTTCTCCGATGTTGTGGACTTCGCCGACAAGTCCGGCACCAAGGGTTCGGGGATGCGGCCCGAGGCGATCCAGTACCTGGCGGTGTGCTTCTTCACAGATGACTGGGACGTCGACCAGATGCCCGATCCGGTGTCCGGCATCGAACGATTACAAGATCCACAATTGATGCCGCAGGACAGAGCCTGGACCCAGGAGGTTTACGCTCGCCTCGGAGACATTTTTTTTGAGAATGAAAAGCACGAGGATGCCATCGCCGTATGGGAACTCTTCCTACAAAAATGGCCTCTCAATGTGCAAGCGCCGTTCGTGCAGGACAAGATCGCAAACGCATACCGGGAGATGCGCAGATTCGACGAGGAACTGGCCGCGCGAAGCAAGCTGGACGACTTTGGGAAGGACAGCGCGTGGTGGAAGTCCAACGAAGATCACCCGGACGCACAGAACGAAGTGGCGACGATGGCGCAGGACGCGCTCATCAACTCCGCGGTTACCCATCACCAGAATGCGCAGGCCTTGAGATCAAAAGGGCAGGCCACCGGAGACGAGGAGATACTCGGTTTCGCGCTCGAGGAGTACAACCTGGCTGCGGCCGCGTACAAGAAGTACATCGAGCAAAACCCGGACACACCCGATGCCTACGATCTCGCCTACCAGATGGCGGAGGCGCTGTACTGGTCGGGCCAGTACCACCCGGCCAAGAGCGAATACATCAACGTACGCGATTCAAATCTTGATGATCGTCATCGGGAGGAATCGGCGCATATGGTAGTGCTCTGTGTCGAGCGAATCATGGACAACGCCAAGGCCGAGGGCAGCCTTACGATCCGCGAGGAAATTCCCGAACTCGAGGGGACCCCCCCGGCGCCCCAGCCCATTGAAATGCCGGCGTTGCTGGCCGAGTTGATGATAGAGCGGGAGAACTACCTCAAGTACAATCCGGGGGCGCCCCAGACATCAGTTTTTGAATATCAAAGCGCTCAAAACTATTATCGATATGGGCATTGGGACGAGGCCCGGACGCGCTATACCATCGTCTATGAAAAATACTGCAAGAAGGACGAGCTTTCCCTGCAGAGCTGGAAGGTCCTTCTCAACATGGCCGTGGACCAGGACAACCTCGACGAGAAAGAGCGACTCGCCCTGCTGGAGCAGGAGCGGCAGTGCAAGGTGGAGGGCGTTGAGATACCCGACGACGAGGCCATCGATCTCGGCAGCCTTCTGGGCGACGTCGCCATGCAACGGGCCATGGACAAGTTCCGGGAGTGCAACGAGACCAAGGAAACCACGGTCTGCACCGAGGCCGGAGATCAACTGGTGGCGGCGGTCGCGAAGGCGCCCCAGCACGAGAGCGCCGACGCGGCTCTCCACAACGCAGCACTTTCTTACGAGAACGCCCAGCGATTCGATACTGCGATGCAACTGTTCGGCCGCATCGTCGACGAATACCCCAAGAGCAAGTGGGTGGACAAGTGCCTGTTCAAGCAGGCCAGCGCCGCAGCCAAATTCTTCGAGTACGAAAAATCCCTCAAGCTGTTCAAGATATTGGCGGACGAAAAAAGGTTCAAGGATTCACAATATAGAACGGATGCCGTTTACAACTCTGCCTTCTGGCTAACGAACCTTCAGAGCTACAGGGAAGCCATCCCCTACTGGCAGAGATACTCCAAGGAAGTTGACGACGGCAAGAAGAGCGTCGAGGCGGCGTACATGGCTGCGGACATGCACTACCGTGCAAAAGCCTGGTCTGCTGCGATCCAGGCCTTCGGATCCTTCATCAAGCGGTACGAGCGGACCACCGATGCCGGCATATACGTGGTCAAGGCCTCCTACAGGGTCAGCATTGCAGAGGACAAACGAAACAAGCACCGCAACCAGGTCAAGGCGTGGAGCAGAACCATCTCGCTTTACAAGCGGCTGGTGAACGAGCAGGGATCCATATCGGCCGAGTACGCGGCCGAGAGCCATTTTCTTCTCATCGAGGAGGACATGCGAAAATTCGAGAAGTTCAAGATCAGCGGAAGCCAGAAGCAGATAGACAAGAAAAGGAAAGAAGGCGCGGAGAAGGTCAAGTCCTTCGAGTCGCGCTACCGTAAGATACAGAATTACCGTCGTCCCGAGTGGTCGTTGGCAGCCGAGTTCCGGATCGGGTACGCCTACGAGGTTTACGCCAAGGCTATCCTCAATACGCCCATGCCGGGACTCAAGGAAATGCTGAGCCTGGCCGGGATGAGTAAAAAAGAGATCAAGTACATCATGAAGATGCCGAAAGAAGAGCGCGAGGATCTCCAGTTCCAGATCGAGGACAAGGTGAGAGCAAAACTCGACGAAACCGTCTCCGCCATGGAGGAGAAGGCACAGGCCGAGTACAAGATCACTATCGATATGGCCCGCAAGGGCAATATCAGCAACGAGTGGACGCTGCTCGCCCTGGAACGAATGAATGCGTACGATCCGGATGGTTATCCGCGACAGCACAACGGCCTCGTGGAGTTCGAAGATGATACGATAACTGTTCCGCCGTGGGCCGGCGAGGTGCACTGATGAAACGATTCTTCGTATT
>JAUVAN010000211.1 GCA_030591725.1 Deltaproteobacteria bacterium | reverse complement strand
GAGCGCTGTGTCGGGTTCATTTCAGATGATCGCCAGCCGGCAGGATCTCAACGCAGAGGAGCGCGCCCTTTCCGAAATCGTTCTTCGTGAGCTGAACAGGATGGAGCATCTGGTCAATGACATGCTGGAGTACACCAGACCCAGAGAACCTGAACAATATCCCGTTCGCGTGGGGAAGATGGTTGATGAGGTGGTGGACACATTCATGGTGAGCAAGGAAGCCGAGGGCCTGCAAGTGGATGTGACAATGGAGGACAAGTACCTGGAGGCCGCTCTGGACCAGGGACAGATCAAGCAGGTGTTGTGGAACCTCCTCCTGAACGCCGCCGGGTTTTCACAAGAGGAAGACGTGGTGGAGATCCTGGTCGCGCCTTCGGGTGACGACGTGGCCATCGAGGTTTCTGATGATGGGCCGGGCGTGCCCCTCGGCGATGAAGAGAGGATCTTCGAGCCGTTCTTCAGCACCCGGGAGCGGGGGTTGGGGCTGGGGCTCGCCATCTGTAAAGGAATAGTCGAGGCGCACCACGGAAAGATCGAGGTCTTTTCCGGGGATAACGGCGGCGCAGTGTTCAGGGTGACCATCCCGAGGAACATGCCGTCGGGAGATTGATTGTGGTAGGTACTAAATATCTTCTGCTCATCGGGCTTTCCCTGGCCATATCCGGGTGTCCGCCCAATGTGGCGCCTGCAAGTCCCAAAACAGTTCACAGCGACAACCCGGTTGCGGAGGCATCCTTCAAGCAGGCGCGGGATACGTTCATGGAGGGCCACCGCGAGATCGCCAAGCAGGAGTTTAACGATTTTTTAAGGTTGTTCCCCGCGGATCCCCTCGCCTGGAGCGCGATGGTGTTCCTCGGCCGTATTGCGCTGGAGGATGGAAATCCGGTCCTGGCGACAGCCCTCCTCAATCCGGTTCTTGAAAGAGAGTCAGATGATTCTGTGGCGCGGCAGGCCCGCTTGTATTCGGGAGTTGCACTCCATCGCAGCGGTTCCTCCGACGTCGCCGTTCGCCGCCTGACCGGGTTGATGGGAACGATGACTGATCACGATGACAACCTGCTCCTGCTCGATACCCTGTGGCGGGCCGCGCGTGCTCTGAACGATGATCGGCACACAGTGGCGTGGCTGGACGGCTTCCTGGAGTTCGGCCCCGCGAAGGGTTCGAGGGAAGATGCCATGCGGGAACTGCAAAGGACCTGCGACGGGATCTCGGACGTGGTGTTGCTGAAGGAGCTGGGATCCGATCTCGACGCGAGAGGTGCGGCGTGGCCGCTGATCATGTCGCGTCTTGCGTGGTTGAGACACGATGAAGGAGATCTGGACGCGGTGGCCGATATCCTCAAGGTTGTGGAAAAAGCGGGACGCGCGCAAGACAATGCCGTGGCGGATATCACCGAGCTGCTCGAAGACAGGACTGCGGTGGACATGGGAGCGGTGGGTTGCCTGCTCCCGCTGTCGGGACGTTCTCGCCTGGTCGGGCAGACGGTGTTGAAGGGCGTCATGATCGGCGTGGACGCCGTGAGGTTTGGGGATGCCCGCGAATCTCTGTCCGTCGTGATCCGCGATTCCGGCAAGGGGGCTTCCCACGCGGTCGCCGCCCTCGAGGATCTGGTCCTGAAGGAGAACGTCGCGGCTGTCATCGGGCCGATGGACACAATTGTTTCGAAGGCCGTGGCTGGGCGTGCACAGGAGCTCGGAGTGCCGATTGTCCTCCTGTCGGTGAAAGAGGGGATTGCCCGGACAGGGCCCAACGTCTTTCGGGGGTTTCCCTCGAACGGGAGCGAAGTGAATGCTTTGCTTGATGCCTCGTCACGCATGGGTGGCACGGCTTATGCCATAATGTATCCCGAGGATGGTTACGGTCGCGTCATGCGGCGTGCCTTTGTGGGAAAATTGAAAGAGATGGGCGTGGAGCCGGCGGTAGAAGTGGGCTATTCCCCCGACGACACCAATTTTCTCGACGAGGCCTCAGATCTCTTTGATGTCGAGTTCGATGTGTTGTTCATTCCCGACAAGGCGTCCCGGATCGCCCTGATTGCCCCCGCTCTTGCATCGGAGGGGATCTGGTCGACCGTTTCCTTTGAGCCGGCGGCGGGATCCGGGCGGGCAGTGCAGGTTCTTCTCCCGTCGATCGGATACTCGACGGATCTGGTTCGCAGGGCCGGCCGGTATCTTCAGGGGGCGCTGGTAGCAAGACACTACCTGGCCGATACCGGCCCTGACGCTTCCCGATTCGACGATCGCTTCGCCGACGAGTACGGATCTCGCCCCACGTATTTCTCCGCGCTGGGGCACGACGCGGCCGTGCTGGTGGCAGGGGCAGTTGCCGATGGGGTCAAGGGGAGGGTTGGCATCAGACGCTGGATTCGCGGGTTGGGGGTAGATTCCGAATTGCCGTTCGCCGCGCCGTTCAAGGGATTCGATTCCAAAGGAGAGACTACCGCGTTACCCTGGATACTCATGCTGAACGGCGATGGATGGGAGTTGTTGCGATGAGTCCCATGAGCGCCAGACGTGCGCCCTGGAGAAATATGGGGCCTCTCTTGATGGGAAAGAGGATCATCGTCTGCGTGGGCGCGGGCGGCGTTGGAAAGACCACACTTGCGGCGGCCATGGCGTTGAGGGCGGCGAGAGCGGGAAAGAGGGTCGCATGTCTCACAATAGACCCGGCGCGACGCCTGGCCGAAAGCCTGGGGGTGGCGAATGAAGGAAGAGACTTGAGGCTCAGGGACATAACGGAGGTTCTCGGACAGGACGTGCGCGAAGGTGGTTTCCTCTCTTTCGGGATGCTGGATCCGGTGGAGACCTTCAACCGGTTTGTTCACGAGCGGGCTTCCGATTCACGTCGTGCGGAACAAATTCTCGAAAACAAACTTTACCGGTACGTGTCGGGGTCGTTGAGCGGCATGCAGGAGTACATGGCCCTGGAGAAGCTGAGCGAGCTGGCGAGCGACGAAAGCATCGATCTGATCGTGTTGGATACTCCGCCCACGGCGAACGCTATGGATTTCTTTACCGCGCCCAGAAGGATGATGGAGGCGCTCGACGGACCCCTGGTACGCATGATGCGTCGTGCTTACGGCGGACCCGGACGGATAGGTTTCGACATCATAGGCAGGTGGGCGCAGATCGTGCTGCGGGCCGTTTCTCGAATCACGGGAGCGGATTTGCTCGGGGAGATAATGGGGTTTGTCGACGCGTTGTCGGATCTGTTCGGGAGTTTTTCCGATCGCGCCATGACCGTTGAGAAGGTCCTTCATGGAAATGATGTGGCGTATTGTCTGATAACCACGCCGGACAGGGCCACTTTCAGAGAGACCCGGGAGTTTTACAAGAAGCTGGGGGAGATCGGCATCGGCGTGAACTCGTTGATATTCAACCGGGCGCACTGGCCAGAGGCGGGCGAGCCGCCGGAGGCACTGCCGCGAGAGACGAGGGAGATTGTCCGAGCGCTGAACTCCAGGTGGAACGGGGCTTTCGAGAGGGAGAAAAAGCTGATCGACAGGGTGAGCGAGGCGTGGGGCACTCTCGATACTGTGGGCGCGGTACCGATCCTCCCGGGCGGCGCCGGTCGAATCGAATCGCTCGACAGGATAGGATCTTACCTCTAGTTGTACCTTCTCATCCTGAAGACCGGCTGGGATCCTATCTCCACGATGAAGTGAAACGTGAACTTGACCAGGCCGTCGTTCTTGTCGCGCAGACCGGGCGGAACGTTTGGAAACGGCGCGGCGTGATCCACTGCGTTGTACGCCTCGTCGTCCAGAAAAGGCGCGCCGCTGGGATCCATCACGTAGAGGTGTTTCAGGGTTCCGTCGGCTCGGAGAACGACGAGCAAAACCGTGATGCGATCTTTGAACCCGTATACGTTGCCGTAGGGATCCCTCTTCTTGTACTCGACGCCGGGATGCCAGGACTGCTCGACCTTTTTCTTCACCCGATTGAAGAACGACGCGTAGTCCCATCCGGAAGTGTTGAGCGCGGTTGAGTCCCCGTCCACCACATCCTTCAGGCTGTCCAGCCCGGAGCCGGCGATGGCCTGGGTCATGGCCTGCATGGACGGATTGGTGTTGATGTTTTCAAGAGAGGGCGGCGCGCGGAACTCGGCGGAGATGTCGCCCTGATCAGCTCGCGCGAGATCGGAGGGGAGGGGGCCGACCCCGTGCAACTCCGATATCATTCCGCCCGGGAGTGTCTGGGAGTCCTGCCCCTGGCCGGGCGCCTGCTGGCCCGCCGAGGTGGGGCCGGATCCCGGAGCCTGTATGCGAGATCTCGATTCTCGCTCCACCTTCGAGTCGTACTCCGCCAGAAAACGGGGCTTGTCCGGCTTCTCGCGATTCGGCGACGGGTCGATCGTAACGACCTGGCCTTCCGGGATCTCCTCTATCGGCTCGTACTCTTCGAGTTCTTCCTCGGGGGTCTTCTCCTCTTCCTGGTTTTTCGCGAGGGTATGGTTCCAGATGTCCACCTGCAGGGGAGGGTGCTCTTCGGGGTCGGGCTCCAGGGAAATGATCAGGCCCAGGACGGGTATTACCACTCCTGCGTGGATCAGAAGCGCGAGCAGAACAAAAACAAGTAAGTGCTTGAAGCGGCGCTTTTCGCCCGGCATCTGTCTTCCTCGGGACCGGCCCTTGACAGAGCAGGTTCAGCCTTCCGGCAAGGAGACTAGTCCTTGGGCACCACGCCCTTCTTCTTGGCCTTCTCACAGCCTCGCTGCACGCCGGTCGGGGCGCCGTCGATGATGAGCACCTTGAACTCCACGCGTCGGTTCTTCTCCCAGGCGCCTTCGTTGTGGCCATTGTCCACCGGGCAGTATTCCCCGTAGCCCATCGATGTGAGTTTGTTGGGCATGACGCCCTTCTTGATGAGGTAGGTCACTACCGAAGCGGCGCGGTCCGCAGTGAGACGCAGGTTGTAGTCGTCGTCGCCGCGCTCATCTGCGTGACCCTGGATCGCGATCTTATTGATCTGCGGGTTGTTGTTGATTGTCGCGGCCACCGCGTTGAGGATGTCGTGGGAGATCTCCTTGATCTTGGCCGAATCGTATTCGAAGTAGACCTTCTTGAGGATCTTGATGTCCGTTCCGGTGAGGATCACGTCACCTTGATCAGGACAACCGTCCTTATCGTCCTTGCCGTTGTAGGTCTCCGGTTCGTTGGGACACTCGTCGTCGACGTCGGGAATTCGGTCCCCGTCGTTGTCGGGATCAGGGCATCCGTTTTCATCTTCCCAGCCGTCGATGTCCTCCGGCTCGTTGGGGCAGATGTCGTTGACGTCGAGGATCTTGTCCTGATCGTTGTCCTCATCGGGGCAACCGTTTTCGTCCTCAAATTGATCGAGATCTTCCGGATCATCAGGACACTGGTCGACCTCGTCGAGGATGCCGTCGCCGTCGCGATCGTCCTCGCCGCGCTCCGGGCAACCGTCGTCGTCCGCGTCCCCGTCCATGTCCTCGGGAACCAGCGGGCAGTCGTCGTCCACGTCGAGGATGCCGTCCCGATCGTTGTCCGGCTCGGGGCATCCGTCTATATCCGAGAAGTCGTCCATGTCCTCGGGATCGTCCGGGCACTGGTCGACGTCGTCCTTGATGCCGTCGCCGTCACGGTCGCCGATGGAGGGCTCGAACGCGAAGCCGAGGAACATTCTGTGCTCCATGCTCTGGAAACCGTAACCGACGTTGTCGCCTCGGGACCCCGCCACCGGGATACCGTGGGCGTAACCCGCCATCAGGTAGGAGCTGCGCTCTACAAACACCTTGATCCCAATGTTGCCCTCCATGGAGAAGTAGGCCATGTCGCTCATGTTGGTCAGCAGGTGGTTTCCGTAGACCTCGATCACCGCCTCCATCACACCGGGAACCAGGACGAAACTGTTGCCGAGTCCGAATGTGAGCATCGGGCCGTACTTGAACAGAAGCGGGTTGTCGGAGGGCATGGTCCGACCCTCTTCGACGGCTTCGGCGTTATAGCGGTCGTGCAGGTAGTTCTCGCTCTGCGCCCCAAAAGCGAATCGAACACCCACGTTGAGGGCGCCGCGATACCAGGACCGGGGCTCGATATCGAGGATCATCTTTCCGGAAACGGCGCCGCCCCCGCCTTCGCCCATGAGCAGGTCGGGCTTGCCGACCGGGGCCTGGTACTGAATGACCGTACCCAATCCGAAAGCGTGTCGATCAGCCCGGATCCAGCGCAACTTTACGTGAAGGGCGATATCGCCGATTCCGCCCGGCGTGTCCCAACCCATTTTGTGGTGAGTCGAATCCCCGGGATCCTGTCCGGCGTAACCGGTGCCCGAGGGTATGATGAGTGGAATCTGCGCGCCGATGACGATCATGTCCATCAATCCGAAGTTGAACATCAATACCGAGAAAATGTAGTTGTTGATGGTCGTTCTATCATAGGCATCGTCGTCATCGAGTTCCGGGCCGACCCAGCCGTTGAACCCAAAATCGAGTATCAGGCCGACCGAGATGGCCAGATGCGGAAGGATTGGAGTGCCGTCCACCGTGAAGTGCCCCTTGGTGTCGACTGCGGAACGGAAGAGCCTGGACTCCATTCCTGCTCCATCGGCCACCAGGGGTTTGTCGTCGGCGGCCCATGCCTGCGAAGAGACAAACAATAGAAGGGCTGTAACAATAACTGTGACCACGCGGTTACGCGAACTCATCATTTCGACCTCCGAATTCGGCGAACTGTCGATTTTTCTTGGTATTTCGAAACTTCCGCAAGCTATAGCACAGCGAATGTCATTGTCAATTGATCTATAGCTTCATTACATGGTACAAAAATGAATGTGAAAAATCGACATTTTCATTGAAGAAAAACGGGGGAGCATCGGTCAAAAAACAGTATAAACGAACCTGGGAATCAATTTGCGTTATCATTGAAATGGTTTCAGGGAAGAATTAGTGATCGCGTCATACTTGAATTAGCTTAAAAATAAGAGTAATAACCATCAAACAATTTCAACAAATGAAAAATATGTCGGGGCAACGGCACGGTGCTGTGCTTCGGCGAAAGAGGAAAGAAAGGAACCAGGAGGAAAAAATGACAAGATTTAAAAGCTTAGTGTTGGTCATGATGTTCGCCTTTACGGCATTCATGGCGTCGTCTTGCGATGAGATTACCAATGTCTCGGAGGGTCTCTGCGGACCCTGCGGCGATGTTTACGCCGGCGACGGGTTCATCTCCGGTGACGCCCGTCTCGACGGTATCTTCAAGGCCGTCGGAAGCTTCGGTAGCGCCACAGCCGCCATCGACGGCAGCTTCAAGGCCGACATGATGGCCCTCGGCGAGGTGTTCGGCGTGGCCGACATGGAGGGTATGAGCACAGCGGATCTGACCGCGGCGGTCAAGGGCGCCATCAACGCCGAGATCAACGCCAACGTCAGCGGCAGCCTCGAAGTTGTCTACCAGGAGCCAAAATGCTCCGCCAGCGTTTCCGTGGCGGTAGAGGCGCAGGCTTCCTGCG